>JBAXNK010000079.1:0-1534 GCA_037133845.1 bacterium | reverse complement strand
GACAATGATGAAGATAGACTCTTTCTTGGCAAAGGCTTCGCGTATGAGTGTACGGTAGAATCCTAGTCTGTCATCGCCTCGAGCTTGGAAGACGAGCTTCTCGTGCTTCAAGTTTTCTTTGAAATCTTTTTCGTTAAATACGACTGGCTCCTTCAAGCTTGGTATGTTATCGAGGTATACACTCGGCAACATGTTCTTAACTATTGAGCCCGTACCTCCGACTACGTATGGAGCCATGCGTTCGCATGCCTGGAAGAAGTCCTTTGTGAAAGGGGAGAATCCTACAACGTCGATCACTTTCCGCAGTTCAAAGTCCGCAAGCTTCAGATCCGACTTGCGAGTACGTGCATCTTCGATATCGATGACTATGGCCTGAGCAGTCTTCTTCCGCACTGGGATAGTCACTATGCTACCGAGGGGTATGTGATTCGCAGAGAAATAGGATAGGTTGTCTTTCTGGAAGCCCTTCTTGATAGGGATGACGGTGACTATATACATGACTAAATAGTAGCACAGATATATAGTATATTGTATAATTAAATTCCAAATGAAATTTCTGAAAAGTCACCAAAATAGAGGCTTCACATTAGTAGAACTCCTCGTTGTGATATCTATAATTAGCCTACTTTCTAGTGTCGTGCTATCGGCCTTAAACTCTGCTCGTGCTAAGGGGCGTGATGCCAGGAGAAAATCAGATATTCATCAGATCCAGCTAGCTTTAGAACTATACTATGATGCAAATGGTAGTTATCCTCCCTCGCCAGCATATGCTCTGCCAGGAACTCAGCCCAATAACGCTTGGGATAACAGTGCCGATGCTTCATGGACCAACTTACAAGCTGCGCTGTCGCCCTATATTAAAACACTCCCGAAAGATCCCTTAGAGAACAATAACGCTGCTGAGTGGGGCCAGGGTGCGTATCACTATTCATATTTCTCGAATGGCTATGGTTGTAACGGTCTTTGGTACATGTTTGTGTTTACTCTTGAGAAGACAGATGGCAGGCCAGACCCTAGTGTAACAGCATGTGATGGTACAAACTTCCAATATGGCGGTAACGGTGCCACTTCTACAACCAAAACAGTAGGAATGGTGGCAAGGTAAATTGACTTTTTAGCTTAATTATGGTATCATTTTAACCGAGGTTAAAACCATGAAAGCTCTTATCGGCTTTGTAGTTCTGGCTGTGCTATGCACTGTCGGGATGTTGGCCCATGAAGCACTTTTGCCGGAAGGTGGGAGTGCTGACTGGGCGTGGGTTGTTCTCTGGTCTGGAATTCCAATCGGAATTCTCGGCGCGGTCGTGACTGCGATAGTTTTAGGGGTGAAAGCTCTCGGAAACGCAATCGCAATTCACGACGAGCATGAATATGATTTTACGGGCGACGAACTCGCCGGGAGGAGGGCTTAACGCCTATGGTCAAAACAAGGGGGCGCTCGATCTGAACAGTCGGCCGCCCCTTTTCGCTTGCCCGGACGAGCCATTTTTTAAATCTTTTTTTGTGTTATAATCACCCTGTTATCATATAAATA
>JBAXNK010000078.1:0-1614 GCA_037133845.1 bacterium | reverse complement strand
AGGCCTGAAATTATGGCGGTATTAGAGGGCTTAATTATAGATAAGCTTGTTGATTCGGCTAGAGCAGACTACACTTCCTATGATGCAAGATCAAAACAAATCCGAATAAATAGATACATAGATCAAGCTGTCTCAAGTTTTGGCGCAGATCGGAAGACTATTCTCGCTAGATTGTCCGAAGAGGGAATATTCATGGATCGATAATAAGTGTTTGTTTATTTATCATTTTTTATATATAATCATTTTGTATGGACAGAGCACCAAAATTAAAGCTTATACTTGGTGATTATGAAAAGTCTTTAAGGATTGAAGCCTTTGTAAATATGGCTCGTGAGCGAGGATTCTTTTCTTTGCCTAATTCAGTAGTTTACTCTGATGTTAGTGCTGAAGCTACTAGACTCGAAGAAGTGGGCATAACTCGCGAAGAGTTAGCTGATGCCCTAGAGGTTGAGAAAAATCGCCTGGCATCAGGGAGTAATAATTAATTATATTTATGTTAGATATTAAATTCATCCGTGAGAATAAAGATGTAGTCAGCGCCGGTGCTAAGAAGAAGCATATCGATGTGGATATCGATGCTCTTATCGCTATCGATGATAAAAGATTGGAATTACTTTCTAAAGTAGAAGCACTTCGTGGTGAGCAGAATAAAGTCAGTCTATCTCTTGGTGCTAAAGTAGAGGACCATGTTCGCGCGCAGATGATCAAGGAAATGACTCTGGTTAAAGAAGAACTCTCGGGTAAAGAAGAAGAGCTCAAGTCTGTCATGCGTGAATGGCAAAGTCTGATGCTCAAGGTGCCTAATGTGCCTGATATCTCAGTGCCTGAAGGGGACTCTGATGCAGAGAATCAGGAGACCAAAGTGTGGGGAGACAAGCCTGTGTTTGACTTCACCCCAAAGGATCACATTGAGCTGATGAAGAATTTGGATATGCTCGATACTGAGCGGGGTACTAAAGTTGCCGGATTCCGAGGCTACTTCCTCAAGGGCGATGCTGTCCGACTCCAGTTTGCGCTTTGGCAGTTTGTTCAAGATTATTTTATGCAGAAGGGAGACTTCGTACCGATGATCGTACCTTCTCTTGTGAAGAAGGAAGTTTTCATGGGAACAGGATATATACCGGGTGGAGAGGAGGATTTATATAAGACTCAAGATGATGACTATCTATCAGGGACTGCTGAAGTATCGACTATGGGCTACTACATGGGGGAAGTGCTAGATAAGAAAGATCTACCGATGAAGATGCTTGCATTCTCTCCAGCATTCCGTCGTGAGGCGGGGAGTCATGGTAAAGACACTCGTGGAATCATCCGTGTGCATGAATTCTATAAATTCGAACAAGTCATACTCTGTGAAGCTTCTCATGCGGAGTCAGTAAAATACCACGAAGAGGTACAGGCGAACACTGAGGAGATCACTCAAGCACTTGGCCTGCACTATCATGTAGTTACCAACTGTGGGGGAGACTTAGGGCTTGGTCAGGTGAAGAAGTACGACATAGAAGTATGGCTTCCTTCTGAGGGTACATATCGCGAGACTGGCTCTGCTTCATACTTCCATGATTTCCAGACTCGTCGTCTGAATATCCGCTACAAGGATGATGATGGTAAGAT
>JBAXNK010000077.1:0-1745 GCA_037133845.1 bacterium | reverse complement strand
TTGTAGTACTCTGGGAAGTCTACCATCTTCACCTTGTGACCATCCGCGATGAGCCTATTCATCAAGAGCTCGACTTGTGTCGCCTTGCCACTACCATCACTACCATCGATAACTATTAACTTGCCTTTGTGTTTTTTCATATTATTTTATTTAAAACTTCTGTGATGTACCCATCGATCGGTTCCAAGTTCCTAAATTCTTCGAGTGTGACCCATCTATATTCCACATGCTCATCGCTAAGCACCACATCGCCGTCTGCATAACCGACGTACGTAAGTCGAACGACGTGTATACCCTTTTCTTTCTTGAATATATCCTGTGCTTCTACAAGCTTTGGCTCACCTACGAGCTCAAGCCCCGTCTCTTCCATCACTTCTCTTTTTAAATTTTCTATCAGTGACGAGCCTGGCTCTATCCTACCTCCTGGGATATCCCAACACTGACCGAACTTCGTAGAGCTTGCAAGAGAACGGAAAATCGCCAAGTATTTCCCTTCACTATTCTGCAATATGACTTTGACTCCGACTTGTAGTTCCATAGATTTATTTAGTTAGCGGATAAAAGATTCAAGCCCGTATGCTCATCATACTTCTTGTACACCTTCTCGGGCAGCCAGTCGATAATCACCTCACCAGTCACAGACACGATGAGCCTGTTGATGTGGCCACCAAAGGTCTTGTATGACTCATCTGAGAACACCCCGTGCGCGTGCAGTAGCGGTCCCTCCGTATGCCACGCAACGTTCCCAAGCACGGACACTATCTCGATATTCTCTTGATTGAAAACCTTACTGAAGTATTCCTTCTTGGCCAAATCATAATAAGACAGCTCTACGAGTGAACATGCGCCGATGATCGTAAATGTGAACGACCGATCTCGCTCCTTCGCAAGAGACTTCAATACACTAACGCAATCTTCTCCGCGCTCAATCTTTATCACACTCTTATCTTTTGTGTCGAGAATTATGTGCATAGATTATTCTAATGATTGATAAATATCTTTCCGATGACCTATTTCAAATAGTATAACATCTTGATTTCTTAACCTAAATACTCCCCTGTAAGTGCGAGTGATCCTAAAAGAAAAAACTTTATCAGGTGAAAAACCATTTAATTTTTTAGTGTGGAGTTTAGGGTTAAAAATATTTTCCTCTAACAATTTTTCTTGAGCCAAGAGTAAAATTTTATCTTTTTTATTTAAAGAATTTGAACTTTTCTTATAATTCTTTGTTTTTAAGAGAACCATTTAGTTTGGAAATTCTTTTAATGAAGCCTGATAGGCAGATATAATTTCTTTTTTATTACTATACATATCCAAGCTTTCAGTGGGAATTTTAGACACAGTAATACCTTGATTTACAACAAACTGCCGTAAAGAGGCGTTCACAATATCTGTCAAAGAAAAACCAAGTTCATGCGCTAATTTCTGAGCTTGCAATTTAAGGTCCTTTTTAGTTTTTATCAACATTGTTGTATCCATATCCTAAAGTATATATAAACGGATAATACCTGTCAAGCGACTATACAAAGCTCTTTGGTATCGGGTGCTTTTTAGCGAGAGACATTATCTTCTTCTTGATCTCGGCTTTTTTCTTACTGTTATCTTTATTGCGGAGAGTCTCGATGATGAGGCTCGCTACTTGTGCGCAATCCTTCTCCTTGAATCCTCGTGTAGTGATCGCCGGTGTACCGAAGCGGATACCCGATGGGTCCATAGGCTTACGAGTATCCCCTGCTATCGAGTTC
>JBAXNK010000076.1:0-1869 GCA_037133845.1 bacterium | reverse complement strand
AAAAACCATGGACGTTTTAATCGATTCGCAAATTAAAGATGTACTTTCTTATCGGGAATTTGCAAAAGACAGTGGCCCTGAGCTTGATTTACTTGTCGATATCGCAGAAAAACAGGAAGGGTGCAATATTACAAGAGAAGAATTAAAAATTATAATTAAAAAGCTTCTTGACGTAGATATGTCTTTGCACAAGACAGAAAAAAGCAAGATTGCTTTGAATATATACGAATATAAATAATATGCATGAAATTGAAACAAAAGTTTTGGAGGTAGACAAGGAGGCTGTTACCAGGAAGTTGGTGGAGCTTGGAGCGCGGGAGGTGCAGAATACAAGACTAGTAGTGGACTGGTATGGCCCAGCGGGGCTCACACACGCAGGGGATGATCCTTGGTATATGCGCGTACGCACAACGAGTGGTGGGAAAGTGGAAGTATCCTGGAAATCGCTCGCGAAGATAGTTGGTAACACTCGCCAGTCGCAAGAGATAAACATGAATGTTACAGATGCAGAGAAAATGGGAGAGATTTTCAAGGCTATAGGGCTCGAGAACTATGCTCATCAAGAAAAAGACAGGCATTCTTTCGCATTTAAGGATTGGGCATTCGACATCGATACATATCCGGGCATGCCGACGTACCTAGAGATAGAGGGAAGTAGCGTCGAGCACGTGCATGAAGCACTCGAGATGCTAGAATTACTCACACATGAAAGTATTTCTGAGGGTGAAAGGAAATTAATCGGCGAAAAGTACAAGCTTGATTGGTTCAATATGAGATTCTAATTGAATTGATGTCAAGATTGTGGCATAAGTAGTAGAAATACTTGCAGAGTTCTGTACGATAGGTATACTTGAGGTAGGGTTATTGGGTTTATATTACCTAGAACACATTTTTTAGGGGATATAGAGTTTTGATACAGTGATGGAGCATTATTATTGCACCAAATCTGTACCATCCTTTGTCCCACTTAGCTCATGAAGCTATGGTAATATCTTTCCAATAGTCCTAATAAGAGATTCTTCCTGATTTTGGGAAGGATTTTTTATTTTTTACTCTATGTTTGTGGTATAATAGCAAAATATGCAAAAAGACACTGGATTGAAGGTCACTCTATGTTCTGGTGCTGGATCTGTTACGGGTTCGAACTTCCTTGTAGAGGGCAATGAGAAGAAATTCTTAGTGGATTGCGGCCTGGTACAGGCTGAACACTTCGCCGACGAGGTGAATTGGGCTCCATTTACATACGATACAAGCAAGATAGACATACTATTCATCACTCATGGTCACATCGACCATATAGGCCGTATCCCCAAGCTCATATCTGAAGGCTTTCATGGCAAAATCATATCTACTCCACCGACGAAAGACATAGCAGAGGTCATGCTTGCTGATACTGCGCACCTACTCTCGAAGGATACAGTCAATGGCCTAGATAAGATATACACAGAAGATATTATAAAGCAGGCGATGAGCATGTGGGAGACCTTGGAGTATCATCATACTCTCAATGTTGATCATGGATTCCAGTTCACTTACTACGACGCGGGTCACATCCTAGGATCTGGGATGCTCGAGATAGTCTATAACGGTATGAAGACGGTATTTACTGGTGATCTAGGTAACTCTCCTTCACCATTGCTTCCTGATACGGAGATCATCCAAGACGTCGACTACTTATTCATGGAGTCTGTTTACGGCGATCGCAATCACGAGGATAGGCTAGAGCGGAAGAAGAAGCTCGCGCAAGTGATCAATGATAACTACAAGAGGGGAGGCACGTTGATTGTACCTACTTTCTCCCTCGAGCGTACTCAAGAGTTGCTCTACGAGATGGATTCACTGATAGACAACGGCTTCCTACAGAAGATG
>JBAXNK010000075.1:0-1953 GCA_037133845.1 bacterium | reverse complement strand
TTTTATTTTAAATGTTTGATTCATATTACTTTCGTTTTAATCTGTAGACCTTTAATATTTCATCGGTAGCCTTTTTGATCTGCCCGGACTGAATCTGACGCACAGCGCAACTTCCAAGATGCCCTTCCATAAGCTCGTCTTCAACGCTTGAAAGCCCCTGCTTTCCGGCCGAAGTCTGCTCGATAATATCAATACAATACTTCCCTTCCTCCACCATTTTCTGAAGTCCGCGAACCTGCCCCTCAATAATCTTCAAACGTTTAATAAGCTTCATCCCTCAAGTATACCCCCTAGGGGGTATCTTGTCAATACCTAGCTTACGCGTGACTGCCGGCTACATGTCCGGTGGTCCAACAGAGCTGGAGGGAGAATCCACCACTTGGGCGGTTGATGTGGAGTAGATCACCAGTGATGAATAGGTTGTCATATTTTTTAGAGCGCATCGTCTTGGTATCTATCTCGGCCAAATCTACTCCACCGTCAGCGACTACTGCTCGCTCGAAGCCCATTAGTCCTGTGATGGATAGTGGTAGAGTCCTGAGTGTGACCAGTATGTTCCTGCGCGCATCTCTCGATACACTATGCACTTTCGTATTCTGTACTTCAGGATCTTTCAAGAGTGAGAGTATCACGGCAGCAGTTCCTGGTGGCACAAGCTCTGCGAATATATTTTTCAACATCTTATTCTTGTTCTCGTCGAAAACTTTCAATATCTTCTTCTCGAGCTTCGCATCATCAAGGTCTGGGTATAGGTCTATCTTGGCAGTCACGAGTCCTTCTTGGAGGAGGTCACCGACTTTACCGGCAGAGTTTAGTATCAGTGGACCCGAGAGTCCAAAGTGAGTGAAAAGTATCTTGCCAGTCTTTGTGAACTTCTTGACTCCATCGACATAGAAAGTGATCTTCATGGAATTGATAGCTACCCCAGAGAGAGCCTTAGCCCAAGTATCAGATACTTTGATCGGCACTATCGTCGGAGTCGGAGCTTTCACTTTGTGTCCGAGATTCCCGAGCCATCCGAAGCCATCTCCAGTTGAGCCTGTCTCTGGGTGTGAAGCGCCACCAGTGGCTAGAATATAAGAAGTCGCAGTGTACACGTCGCGGCCGACTTGGATGCCGGATATCTTGCCTTCTTCTTTGAGGACCTTCGACACGGTAGCACCTAGTTTGATAGTCACATTATTCTTCACCAATTCTTTTTCTAAGACTTTGAATACGTCTAGGGCCTTTTCAGTGTGAGGGAAGGCGCGCTTGCGAGCTTGGATCACTAAGGGCAATCCTCTCTCTTCGAAGTATGTGAAAGTCTCTTTCACTCCAAACTGTGAGAAAGATGAATATAGGAATTGCTCGGCCGCGCCGTAGTTCTTCAATAGTGCTCGGATATCATACTCGGCATTGGTGATGTTGCATCTGCCTCCGCCGGTGATCTTCAGCTTGTTGGCGAGCTCTTTATTCTTCTCGAGTAACAGAACTTTCTTGCCTAGCTCTGCCGCTCTGCCTGCGGCCATCATGCCCGAAGCCCCTCCACCGACTACAATCACATCGAAATTATTGTATTGAGATTGAGACATTTTAATAAGGCTAACTATATCAAATAAGGGCTTAATTTACAATCAAATAAATGGATTTAATATTAATTCTATTGACTTTTAGCTAAATATATGATATAATATACAAGAAGGAGATTTACGTGAATTTGCATAATTTCGAAGTAGTTGTTCGTTGTATCCCATTGATTCTTTTTTTTGTCGGGGCCTGGCTTTCTTTCAGGGCTTTCGATCATCCTCTGAAAGAAGACTATGCAGAGATGCAGAGACTAAACGTCTTGCAGGGTATCTGCATGTACTGTCTTCTCGTAATGAGGAGGCTTGCTCCGCTGTTTATTTTGCCATCATTGGGGATGGCAATGGTGTTTCCGGTAATATGGCTGCTGCATAGATGATAGCCAGAACG
>JBAXNK010000074.1:0-2584 GCA_037133845.1 bacterium | reverse complement strand
GTGAGTATCTCTGGATTCTCTTCGAGAACTGTATGCAAGAGGTTGATACCGAACTTCAAGTGTAGAGACTCATCACGGATAACCCAGTTGATCATAGAGCCCAAGTTACGAAGTTGATTCCTCTGACGGAAAGAAAGTGCCACCATGAACCCAGAGTAGAACCAGACACCCTCCATCACGATATTCGTCGCGACCAAGTTACGAATGAAGTCCTTCTTGCCCCCTTCTGTAGTGATATCCAGATTATCCTCAGTCATACGGATCAGGTACTTGTTGATGAAAGCCTCCTTCTTCTCCATAGAGTCAGTATCAAGATGCACGTTGTAAACCTTGTCACGATCAAGTGGGAATGTCTCTAGTACATACTCGAAGGCCACACAGTGATTCGCCTCTTCGAACATCTGCTTGGCCAGATATAGGTGACACTCTGGACTCTTCAGGTATGGGTACACCCCGAGAGCAAGTGAACGATTCACGATAAGCTCAGCCGGATTGAAGAAAGCCATAAGGAACTCCACAGCGTGACGCTCGTCTTCGGTCATAGCTTTCCAGTCAGCCAGGTCCTCCCCTAGCGCGATCTCGTGCGGGAACCAAGTATTACGAACTGCTTGGTTATACAAGTCATAAGCCCACTTGTAATTCATGGGGTGGAGATTCATGTCCTCCGGTGATGCTTTTCCTAGAATCATATATTTAAAATAATTAATTTATAATCATACCCCCACCATATTCAAGATTACTTGAATCTCTCCTCCCCCTATATAGGGGGAGGTTGGGAGGGGGTACCCATCTACTGACAGCCCTCGCACAGCAAACTATCCATGGGGTCTTCTGGCATATGCACCTGCAGCGCTGGTGTCTTCTCCATAGTAAGTGACATCTGTGGTGCAATGTCGGCAAAAGTTGGGTTTACATTAGGAACTGACTCTACTACCCCCTCTTTGTTTACAGCTACATCTTCATCTGTTGTGGACTTCTTGTCGCGAAGTGCGGCAAATCCCCTGCGACCCATAGACTCTGACTTGTTCACCTTCACTGTGGACTGCTCAGCATTGTGACGAGGCTTCATGTGTAGGTAGTAAGTAGTCTTGAGCCCCTTATCCCATGCAGTACTGTAGATGTTCATGATCTCATCGATATCGCGCACATCAAGGTACATGTTACGAGATAGACCCATGTCCACCCACTTCTGTGCACGAGCTGCAACTTCGATGTAGGCATAAGGAGACACAGAGAAAGAAGTCTTGTAGATTCTCTTGATTGCTTCTGGTATACCATCGACGAGCTCGAGGTCTCCGTGATTCTCGAGGATCTGGTCACGAACCTTGGTCCAGATCTTCTCGTTCTTTAGAGTAGTTACTAGGTTTGGATTGATCTCAAGATATTTACCAGAAATCTTGTTGCGAGAGAACATCTGAGTGAAGCGTGGATCAATACCTGGTGAAGTTCCTGCTACAAGTCCGATGTTTGCATTCGGTGCTATTGCGAGCAATGTCGCATTGCGGATACCCTTCTTTACTTTCCCTCGTAGAATCTCCCAGTCTAAGTTTGGTACATTCTTGATAGACTCTTTCTTCACGATCAATTCACGTCCGCGCTCTTCTTCGAGCTTCTTGAGTGTATCTATCGGAACATGACCCTTGGACCACTCTGAGCCCTTGAAGTTCTTGTAAGCGCCGCGCTCCTCGGAGAGGATCGCGCTCTCATCGATGGCCATATAAGAGATGAATTCGAAAACTTTATCAGCGAAGTCATGAGCCTCGGCATCCTCGTATGAGAATCCAAGCTGCTCGATAGAATCAGAGAACCCCATGAGTCCGAGACCCACAGCACGATTCTCAGAGTCTGCACGGCGAGCTTCAGGAATAGGAAGTTCATTGATGTCTACCAAGTTATCTAGCTGTCGGATAGCGATGCGAGTACTAGTTTCTAATCTATGCCAGTCGATCTGCCCACTCTTGATGTGACGAGACAGGTTTATAGATATCAAGTTACAAACTGCCACGTTCTCACGATCTGTAGGTAGGGTCACCTCAGTACAGAGGTTTGAGCAGTGAATTGTTCCCGTATTGTTGTTAAGCGCGCGTACATTGATAGTGTCTTTCCATGTGAGCCATGGGTGTGAAGTAGTCTCAAGCGACACGAGGATGTTCTTGTACTGCTGACGAGCTGGCATTACTGACCAGTTCTTCATCTTGCCGAGCTTGGCCATCTCAACATACTCGCAATAACGCTTGGAAAACTCTTTACCATAAAGCTCATTTAAGTCTTTGACTTCCTTGGGGTCAAACAGATACCAGTCCTCCCCTGCAATCACACGCTTCATGAATTCATCTGATATATAGACGGCAGTATTGGCAGTACGAGCACGACGGTAATCATCGCCTCCGTTCTGCTTTAGGTCTAGGAATTCTGGGAAGTTCAAATGCCAGTTCTCCATATAGAAACATAGTGCCCCCTTCTTCTTGCCTCCACGCTGAACTGCGCGGACGGCAGAGTCGATGATGTGCATGAATGGTACTGGGCCAGAAGAAACAGTGTTATTCGATGACAGAACCGATCCCTCTGCACGAAGCTTCGTCAC
>JBAXNK010000073.1:0-2758 GCA_037133845.1 bacterium | reverse complement strand
GAATTGGTATCAGAATTTTCTTTTGAAAAAATGCAAAAGGCGGGGGGAGCTTTCAATGAAGAGAAGCTTGATTGGATGAATCGTGAATACCTCAAGATGATGTCGCATGAAGAGCAGGAGGAATACATAAGCAAATTCTTGCCAGATAGTATTAAAGGGTCATCTAATTTCAGTACCTCAATCCTTCACAATATGACTCCTATTGTTATGGAACATATATCTAAGGGTAAAGATGTGACCGACATGGCAGAGGCTGGTGAGCTTTCATACTTCTTCGACAAGCCAGTATATGAGAAAGATTCACTATTCTTCAAATCTTCTAAGATACCCGTGGATGGTAAATATACGACTCTTGCTTCATATCTGGGTAAATTAGTCTCTATAATAGAATCTATGTACAAAGTAGACTTTAATAAAGATAAAATAAAAGAAGTTGTATGGCCTTATGCCGAGGAGGTAGGTAGAGGGGATATCCTTTGGCCAATGCGCTTTTCGCTTTCTGGTCGCGAGAAGAGTCCAGACCCTTTTACTCTAGCTGAAGTCCTGGGTAAAGAAGAAACTCTTGCAAGATTAAGTGCTGCTATAGAGATACTTAAATAAAAGTATACTTTTATAGTATAATGAAAGTGATGAAACGATTCACTTTTATTCTAGTCACTTTTACTGTTTTTGTATTTTTATTGTCTTATCGTGCGCAAGCAGATCAAGCTGCTGATGTGCAGCAGAAAATCAGCGATGTGAATACTCAGATCCAAGCCTTAGATGCGCAGATAAAGTCCCTAGAAGGACAGATCGCGATAACTACTGATCAGAAGACTACTCTCTCAAATCTTATCAAACAGCTGAATCTGACTCGATCCAAGCTTGTAGCAGAGCGCACTCAGACTGAGAAGAAAATCAAGGCCACAGGACTCGTGATCAACTCACTGAGCAATGATATCGACGCCAAGCAGAAGTCGATAGATGACTCTAGGAAGACTATCGCAAGTATGATCAAGGATCTATATGAGAACGACAAAGATATCTTGATTGAGAAATTGATTTCCCAAGATAATCTATCCGAGGTGAGCAAAGAGTACAATAGTGTTATCTCTGTCAACGAACAGCTAAGCTTTCACATAGAAGATTTATCTAAACAAGAGAAGATACTGTCCGATACGAAGGTGACTAAAGAGACTGAGCAGAATAAGCTGAGTACTCTCAAGAAATCACTGGTTCAGAAAGAAGCCGCGATCAACGCTACAAAGAAGGAGAAGACCAACTTACTTGCAGAGACCAAGAATCGCGAGCAAGATTATCAAAAGCTCCTAGAAGAGAACCAGAAGAAGCGTGATGAATTTGAGAAGCAACTCTCTGACTATGAGTCCAAGCTTGCTTTCATACTCAATCCAGATCTGTTGCCGACAGCTGGCACCGGCGTGCTTTCTTGGCCTCTTGATAAAGTCTTCATCACACAGCTCTTCGGTAAGACTTCTTCTTCGGGGAGACTTTATGCATCGGGGTCTCACAGTGGAGTCGACTTCCGTGCAAGTATCGGTACCGAAGTAAAGTCCATGGGTACAGGAACTGTCATAGGCGTAGGGGATACAGACAAGTATTGTAAGGGCGCGTCATTCGGTAAATGGGTATTTATAAAGTATGACAATGGACTCTCGAGTACCTTTGGGCACCTGTCTGTGATCAATGCAAAGGCTGGGGATAAAGTTTCACCCGGTGATACTGTTGCTTTGTCTGGGAACACTGGCCACTCTACTGGTCCGCACCTACATGTGACAGTGTATGCCTCCCAGGGTGCTGACGTGAAGTCCGTGCCAAGCATCTCTTGCAATGGACACACTTACATCATGCCTATTGCGCCTACTTCAGCTTATCTAGATCCGATGCTATATCTACCCAAGATATCCAAAAAGTCAGTAAAGGATAGTGCGATGAAGGATTAGGATATTTGACATCAATAAGATTAAGGGCTAATGTTATTTTGAATTTGAACTTAACTTGAAAAGGAGGTCCTATTGGCCAAGAAGAGCAGGAATACGTATCGTTACAATGGGTTGCCGACAACATCGCTCCTTCGGCCTATGCGTGGGCCAAGGAGGGAAGACTGGAGACGGTGGTTCTGCAAGGGAAGTTTCGTAAAGAGGCTTTTGTTCGCAAAGATGTTATAGATCAGCTGGTCTATGATCTCGATCGGACACTCAACCTTGCGGAGTTCACCAGACTAGTTGGCACTTCGAAGGGTTCTATGCGGCACTATATCTCGACTGGGGTAGTGAAGACAGTAGAAGTACTGGGTCGTGAGAGAGTTTTGAAATCCTGCTTTGAGTCATGCAAAGAGTTCCTCGAAGGTAAGCACGATCGCAAGGTAGCCAGTGCGAAGAACGGCGGCAAGGCTTGTGCTGAAAAGTGGCAAAAGATTCGTGAAGTACGCGGGACTCGCCGTCTGCTAACACAGGCGAAAGCTGCTAAGTATCTGGGCATAAGAATCGCTCAGCTTCAAGATCTCGTGGCAAGAGGACTTATAATGCCATTCCTGCACGAAAGTCCTTACCTTGTTTTCAGGTCGTCGGTCAAGGCTTACAAAAATAGGCCGCGTATCCGACTTTATCGTAAAGGTTAAAACATTGTGCCGTTGTCACCAGAAAAGGTGCCAACGGCCTTTTCTGGTGTATCTTAAATTATTTATGAATGTGCCCGAGGTGGGGGTCGAACCCACATCCCTTGCGAGACACGATTTTAAGTCGTGCGCGTATACCAGTTC
>JBAXNK010000072.1:0-2762 GCA_037133845.1 bacterium | reverse complement strand
CAAGGATGATGATGGTAAGATGCGCTTTGTGCACTCGCTCAACAACACTGCACTTTCTGGGCGACCGCTGATCATGATTATCGAGAACTATCAGCAAGCCGATGGCACCATAAAAGTTCCTGAGGTACTCCGTAAATACATGGGCAAAGACTTTATCGGTAAATAATAATCGAATACTATGCGAGAAGCCATAACATCTCCACGGTCGCTCGATATATATCACAAGCGTCGAGTTGCTCGTATTCGACTTACTATATTAATCTCTATACTTTCTGTATCCATCATTGGTGCAGCTGCTTACTTTTCTAGTGATAAGCATCTAACGATAAATAATATCTCAATCACCGGTACTCACGTCATAAACAAAAGTGACATAGAAGATATTGTTCGAACGGATATTTCTGGGCGCTATTTGTATATGTTCGACAGATCGAATGCTCTTATATATCCAAAGGCCAAGATATACCAAGATCTCAGTGCGAGCTTCCATCGCATTGAGCACTTGTCTGTGGCACTCACGAACTTCAATACTCTGCGCATCGATATCATCGAGCGCTCGGGTACATATCTGTATTGTGGTGAACAAGTCCCTGCTTCTGTTTCTGACGTGGGTGAGAATTGCTACTTCGTAAACAGTGAGGGCTACGTGTTCGATAGAGCGCCTTACTTCTCTGGTGATGTTTACTTTAAATATTATATGAAGGTTAACGATACAGGCAGTGTGCTCGGTACTCAAATCATACATCCAGATAGTTTCCATAAGCTCACTCGCTTTATCGACAGTCTAACGAGTATTGGCTTTAAATCGACAGGACTTCTGGTTGAGGATAGTGGCAGCTGCACCCTAATGCTCGAAAGTAGTAATCAGATAAAACCTAAAATTAATTTCCGCATAGATAATGACTTTGATACCATATTGGACAATCTTACTCTTGCCATGAATAAGCCTGAATTTGCCAATCAAATCAAAACCAAGTATGCTAAGCTCCAATACATAGATCTAAGATTCAAGAATAAGGTCCTGTATAAGTTCAATGAATAATTTCTGGGATAAATTACCAAAACCTTTTTTTGCTTTGGCGCCGATGGCAGATGTCACGGATGCCGCCTTTCGACGCATCATATGTAAATACGGCAAGCCTGATGTCACCTGGACTGAGTTCGTGTCAGCTGATGGACTCGTAAATTCAGAAGGCAGAGAGGCGTTGAAAATAGATTTGATGTACACCGAAGCTGAACGTCCAATAGTCGCACAGCTTTTTTCTTCGAACCCTGTGAAGATGCGCGAAGCATGCAAGTTCGTAGCAGAACTTGGCTTTGATGGTATTGATATTAACATGGGTTGCCCTGACAAATCGATCGAGAAGCAAGGTGCCGGTGCAGCCATAATGAAGAATATGAAGGTTGCAGGCGAGATCATCCAAGCTGTAAAAGACGGCATCGCCGATGCGGGGAAAAGTATTCCAGTGTCTGTGAAGACTCGCGTGGGATACAACAAAGTACAGATAGATGAGTGGGTACCATTCCTGCTTGCGCAGGGCATAGACGCACTTACGATTCACGCTCGTACTCGTAAAGAGATGTCGAGCGTTCCAGCTCGATGGGAACATGTAAAAGAGGTTGTAGACATCAGGAACAAGATGGGAGTCAAAACTAAAATACTTGGCAACGGTGATGTTCTAGATATTGATCATGCAAGGAAACTGGCAGAAGAAACAGGTTGCGATGGTGTCATGCTGGGTCGTGCGATATTCGGCAATCCATGGCTGTTTGCTGGGAAGAAAGAAATTCCTTTGAAAGAAAAATTGTCCGTAATGGTAGAACACACTAAACTCTATGAAGAGCTGTTGGGTAAGCATAAAAACTTTTCAATTATGAAGAAGCATTACAAGGCCTATGTGAACGGCTGGGATGGTGCGAAAGAGTTCCGCATGAAGCTGATGGAGGCTGAGAATGCCGGACAAGTGAAGCAGATAGTGCAAGATTTTCTATCTTAGACTCATCTGCTATACTATGCCTATGTCAAAAAAGGAGGAAACTAATATCGCACTATATCGCAAGTACAGACCTGAGAATTTCGATGAAGTCATCGGCCAGGACCACATAGTCACTGCTATTCGAGGGGCGCTTCAAGCTGGCAAAGTTTCGCATGCGTATCTGCTCTGTGGTCCTCGCGGCACAGGCAAGACGACCATCGCTCGCATCATCGCACGCGAGATAGGTTCATCAGTGAATGATACTTATGAGATGGATGCAGCCTCGAATCGAGGGATAGATGATGCTCGTGCTATTCGCGAAGGTGTCAGTACGATGCCTTTTGATTCTAAATACAAGATATATATTCTCGATGAAGTCCACATGTTCACCAAGGAGGCTTGGAATGCGCTCCTGAAAACTATCGAGGAGCCTCCAGCACATGTGATATTCATTCTCGCGACTACCGAACTCGAGAAGGTCCCCGAGACTATCGTCTCGCGTTGTCAGAGCTTTATATTCAAGAAGCCGACGGACTCCATACTCGCTCAGCGCGTTACCGATGTCGCAAAGCAAGAGGGATACACTCTCGAGAAGGGTGGGGCAGAACTCATCGCACTCCTTGCTTCTGGTGCATTCCGCGATGCACTCGGAACTTTGCAGAAAGTAATTTCTTTCTCGAAGGACAAGAAGATAAGCCTATCCGAACTCGAGGCAGTCACTGGCGCACCGAACAAGACGCTTGTAAATACGTTCCTTGATGCGCTCGCTGAGAATGATATAGAGAA
>JBAXNK010000071.1:0-2816 GCA_037133845.1 bacterium | reverse complement strand
TTATTGAAAATGGCAGAAAAAGATTTCAAAAATTCCGCCCAGTCTAATTTTGCTGGTGTGAAAGAGAAACAAAATAAAATTTCTTCTTTGTCGCAAAAGTTAGAGCGACTTCTAAATGGTTATCTCGACCAAGTAGTTGATGAACAAGATTATCGTTTACAAAAAGGAAAACTGTTATCTGAGAAGAAGTCGCTCGAAGAAGAAATTTCTACTTTTTCACACAAGCAAAATAATTGGCTCGCACCTTTCCAAAACTGGATAAAAGAGGCTCAAAACCTTAACGGAATCGCACGGGATAATGACCTTTTTGAGAAAAAGGTCATTGCCAAAGAAATCTTTGGCTCGCACCTGCTTCTTGGCGAAAAATTAGTGCGCGCAAGCGCGCCAAAATTTCTGAATTCCCCCACAAAATCAGGCGGGAATCCTTGGGACGCGCTTCGCGTGTCCCACATTTGGGCTTCTAAAAAACCTTTGAGTTCTGTCTTGGAGCCATCCCCGAGACTCGAACTCGGCACCTACCCCTTACGAAGGGGTTGCTCTACCAGATGAGCTAGGATGGCGTGAACTATGGAGCCGTCAGTGAGAATCGGACTCACGGTCTCTGTCTTACCAAGACAGTGCTTTACCACTAAGCTATGACGGCGCGGTATAACTAGAAAAACAAAGCGTCGCGGGAGTAACCTCCCGCGACGCTCATAGTACTATATTTTAGGGCCCTTTTCAATGACTACTGTAAGGCCTGGCTAATCATCTGCTTCATAGTCGAGTAGTCTTCTGCACCATTTACAGGTATCTTCCGTCCACTTGCATTGACTATGATACTCCATGGAGTGCCTGGTCCGCCGGTTGCTTCTGCATTCGCTAGATCACTTGCTACATGAGCAGCATATTTACCACTAGATAGACATGTATTAAACTTAAAAACATCAAGGCCGACAAACTTGGCAATATTGGGAAGCTCTGCCGCATCAAGTCCATTGTTTGAAGGAGTCACATCATAGATGCGATCGGTATACGCCCAGAATTTATCTGCACCACCGAGCTCACCCGCACACTCAAGTGCTTCTGCTTCCTTGCGAGCCTTAGGATGACGAGAATCTATAGGGAAATGGCGATAAACCCAAGCAACTTCATTTACCCCATTCTTGTTGTAATCAGACATAACTGTCTTCATGGTCAAGTGGAAATTTTTACAGAATGGGCACTCAGTATCAGAGTACTCTATCACCGTAACTTTCGCGCCCAAGCTACCTCTGATATGGTCAGCAGCAGTAACTGGAGCTACGGCCTCAAGTAGAGCTGAGGTATCGACAGGCTGAGACTGATCTTGTCCCTGACCTTGCTTATCCGCAAACATAGAGAACTGGTTATTGTGTCGCACAGGAGTAGGGCGAGCCTTTCCGTGAGTAGCATATATAACAAGACCGACGAATATGAGGATGACTATAGCAGACTGAATGGATAATTTACTGCTTTTTGATTGGTCTTGCATGATATATGTACAAATTAATTAATTATTTGTACTATTATACTTTAAAAGTTACTTATTACCAAGAGCACCTGTGTGATGAGTGCTCCAGGCATAGAGCGCAATGGCAGTAGATGAGGCCACATTGAGTGATTCACATTGAGGATTCATCGGGATTGATAGCAATACGTCGCAAAGCTCACTCGTCTTCTCGCGAATACCCTTGGCTTCATTACCTAACACAAGCGCCGTTGGAGCATCGAACTTCTCATCTACTATAGAGTTCTTTGAAGTACCCTCGAGTCCATATATCCAGAACCCGCGCTTCTTTAGATCGCTGATTGCGTTGTTTATGTTCCCTACTGATACAAGAGGTATACGGAAAGCCATACCAGCGGAAACTTTTATCACAGCACCCGAGATAGGTGCTTGGTTGTGTTCAGGTATGAAAACTCCAGCTACGCCAAAGGCTGCAGCTGAACGTATGACCGCACCGACATTGTGAGGATCTTGAAGCTCACCCATTATCACGACTGATGTGTCAGGAGTGATAATCAAATTCTTGATAAACTGATCATAGGAGATCATCATCTTCTCGAGTCCGATAAGGGCGATGACTCCTTGATGCTTGGCATCACGCTCAAGATCTCCGATATTCTGACCTTTGCCTAGAGTGCCAGGTACGATATCCGCTTTCTTTAGAAGTGACATCAGTTCCTTGTCATCAGTGCTCGCAAGAAAAACCTTCTTCACAACCTGCGGTGCATTGGTGAGAGCTTCGACAACAGCATGCTTGCCATATATGTATATTTTATCTTGTTTCATTGTGAGCTATTTATACACTAGATATGAATAAAAAGCGAGCAACTATGGCCTTATATCTTTGTACTCTTGAGTAAAAGGCTTGGAGAAAAATATCGGCCAGAGGAAATTAAAGGCGTATTTGATACCCATAGTGATAATTCCCTCCTCAGCAAGCCTGCGTCCAGATGTGTACATCAGCAGGTCGAATGTCCACTTTACATCCCCCACTGCAAATATCCTTTTAGCTACGTCACTATCTTCGCCATAGAAGCTGATCCTTGTATCATATCCACCGATTTTTTCCATAGCATCCCTGCGGACTATGAAGTTACCGCCTTGGAGCATGCCGCTGATCTTCAATATCTTCCTAGTTATGAAGTATGATCCGTATCCAAGATAGTAGAAAAATCTAACCCAGAATCTCTGATAAGAATTTAGATCGTAGTAGATATAAGGCCCACTAAGCGCTACGAGATTTTTATCTTTTCCAAATTCGCTCATCACCTTCGCAAGCCATCCTTCGGGTACCATAACATCTGCGTCA
>JBAXNK010000070.1:0-3103 GCA_037133845.1 bacterium | reverse complement strand
GGGCATTGTTCTCAGTGCCGGAACCATTGAACATCATCTCATCACTATGAGCATTTATGAGCTTGCCGAGATTCTCCCTTGGCTCGTCTATGATCCTTGCGACCTCTACGCCAGGACTATGAATGGCACTCGGATTTTAGAAGACTTTCCATCCACCAGAGTTCATAAGCTTGGCCACACTCTTATCTACTGGAGTTGCAGCTGCATAGTCTAGGTATATTAGTTTTTTATTATTCCTGATATTCTTGTTTACCATATACAAAAGCACTATAACACATATTTTTTAAAAGTCCCGCTCGACGCAGGCAGCTTGTGAAATCAAGGGTTTTGGTATATACTCTCACTATTATGAGCTTTCTAACACCTATCTTACTTATATATATCCTATCGGGAATTATAGCTTTGATAATGGTCTGGATATTCATAACAGAGATGCGTATCAAGAAGTTCTTCGCTGGTACGAAAGCGAGCAACTTAGAAGACGTACTCATACAGGTCAACAAGCAGATGGGAGAACTCAAAGAAACACAGAGAGAGATCAATAGCCACCTAGTGACAGTTGATCACAGACTAAGTAAGTCCATCCGCAAGGTAGAGTCGATGAGGTTCAACCCATTTGACGATGCCGGTAGCAATCAGAGCTTCGCAGTTGCTTTAATAAATGACGAAGGAGATGGCATGGTAATGTCTAGTCTGTACGCTCGTGATCGTATGAGTGTCTTTGTGAAGCCTATAGTAAATGGTAAATCAGAATTCGAGCTATCACACGAAGAAGCTCTGGTTCTCGAGAAAGCAAAATAAACAAAAAGTATGGATACAAAAAATACACAATCAAATATTGTGGTGCGCCCTCCTGTAGTTGTTATCATGGGGCATGTTGACCATGGTAAATCTACCCTCCTAGACTACATCAGGAAGACTAACGTCGTAGGAGGTGAAGCTGGGAGCATAACTCAACACATCAGTGCTTATGAGGTAGTTCATAGTGCAGAAGATGGATCCAAGCGGTCCATAACCTTCCTCGATACTCCAGGGCACGCAGCATTCTCAAGCATGCGCTCTCGTGGAGCAAAAGCAGCAGACATAGCCATCCTTATCGTCTCCGCAGAGGATTCAGTAAAGGCGCAAACTATCGAAGCATATAACACCATCATCGAGAGTAAGACTCCATATATAGTGGCTATAAACAAGATAGATAAACCCAATGCCAATATCGAAAAGGTAAAGATGGACCTAGTAGAGAAGGGCATCTACCTAGAAGGTATGGGTGGCGATATCCCTTGGGTACCCATATCTGCAAAGGCTGGCACTGGTATACCCGAACTCCTCGACATGATTCTGCTCGTCGCAGATCTAGGAGGATTCACTGGCGATACCAGCCTTCCTGCAAGTGGAATTATCATTGAAGCACACCGTGAACCCAAGCGAGGGATATCTGCGTCGTGCATCATTCGTGATGGAACACTACACTCTGGCATGTTTGTCGCTTGTGGTAAGGCTATAGTCACTACGAGAATAATGGAGAACTTCTTGGGCAAGCCTATCAAAGAGGCCTTCATGTCCTCCCCTGTTCGATTGACTGGATTTGAATGCATGCCAAGTATAGGTGGAACATTTGTATCATTCGAATCAAAGCGTGAAGCCGAAGACTATGTTAAAAACTTTTCCGATAATGAGGTTATTAGTCAGAACGTAGGGGCTACCCCAGCTTCTGGTAAAACTATTCCTTTGATAATCAAGACAGATGTCATGGGCACAGCTGAGGCTCTGATAAAAGAAGTGGAAAAGCTTGCAACAAAGGAAATCTCTTTCAAGATAATAGCCAGTGGCGCTGGTGCGATAAATGAAGGAGATATCAAGATGGCAAACATCAACAAAGATAGTATCATTGTAGGCTTCAATACCAAGATAGACAATGAGGCTCGCAACGTGAACGAGACCATGAAAGTCCAGGTGGAAACTTTCGATATCATATACAAGCTTATAGAGTACCTAGAGAAGATACTTATTGAGCGTAAACCTAAACAAGAGACATTAGAAGTCACGGGATCACTCAAGGTCCTCAAGACTTTTGGTGCCACGAAAGACAAGCAAGTAGTCGGCGGTAAGGTCTTCACAGGCAAAGTCACTGATGGTGGTACTGTACGTATAATGCGTAGAGACTTCGAGATCGGTACCGGCAAAATAGTCGGACTACAACTAGCCAAGATAAAAACAAGAGAAGTGGAAGAAGGCACAGATTGCGGGATACAGATAGAATCCAAGATCGACATAGCTCCAGGAGATGTACTTGAAGCCTTTATGGTATCAATAAAATAATATGCAAGACTTTCGTAATGAAAAAATTCAGAATCGCATTCGTGAACTCTCGGCTATCTTCATAGCGCGTGAAGCAAGTCCTGCATCGCTCATCACTGTCACCGGAGTAGACATATCGCCAGATAGTAAATACGCCAAAATACTAATCAGCGTTCTGCCAAGAGAGAAGGAAAAGGCTGCTTACGGATTCATAAAGCGCAACCTAGGAGAAATGCGTGAGTACATAAAAGAAAACTTAAATATAAACCCCATCCCTTTTCTCGATGTAGCGATAGACGAAGGAGAAAAGAGCCGCCAGAAGATTGACGAGCTACTATTTAAGTCAAACTAGTTTTACAATCTGAGTGTCTTTACGACTTCACTCGAACCTATTTTATCAAAAATTCGTGATGATGGCTAATCGCACGCGCGGAGCGCGTGGTGGCTTGAAATTAAGCCGTACGCTCGACGAAAGCCCCGCCACCGCCTCGCTTCACTCGGCAACCCCAAAAAGAAAAAATGTTCCTTGCTTTCTTGATTTTCGCGGGGGTGGATTTTTTCTAAAAATGGAAAGGACATTTTTCTTTTTGGGGTTCTGCCTTCCAAGTATTCAGGCAGTGTGGCGGGGCTTCAATTCGGACTCGGTTTTGCGAAAACTATTTTCTGGGGATATGGATTTTCGCAAAACCGAGACTAATTTTTTTGGTGGGGATTCGGATTTGGATTCCGCCCGCAGAAAGGGGTCTGGGGAATGAATGCGGGCGGAATTCTTTTTGGATTTTTTTGGTGGCGGAAAATGATATTG
>JBAXNK010000069.1:0-3105 GCA_037133845.1 bacterium | reverse complement strand
GAGGCTCTTTTTTTGTTCTTTCAAATCAAAATAGGGAGTTACGACGATGAAGAAAAATCTTGGTCAAAAGGTATAACGAACTGACATTCGTTCTTCGGTTGGTCCATTTTGGACAATGCCGGAGTACGTGGTCATGTACCCGAGAGTAGTTATCGAGGCGCTCGGAATCCTCTATAAGGAGTACAACAGGGCATTCTCAGGGCTCGCCGATCGCAATCGGGAGCATGATGCCGACTACCAGCACTGCGGTGGCGGAGGTATCAATCATATGGTCCAGATCGATATGGTCGGACTCGATGATGAATTCCTGGGCTGGGCCATCCATCAGTCGCTGGATGAATTGCTCCGGGTGTTGCGGAGTAAGATCTTCGAGATCGAGAACTCGCTGGCGGCATACCAGATCATCCAAAATATCGGCATCAGTGGTACTTCGGATTCGTTCAGCTTCAAGAATCGATTCCGTACTGCACTTGATGGCATCCGGCGTAAGTTCGGCAAGCCGATTTCATTGCTTGCTGTCACGGATGAGAAGTATGAAGGCATGCTCGGGTATGAATTCGGGCACCCCTCTGGTTCTCATATTCCCGACTCCGAAGTTGTCGAGTCTTCTGGCTTCGATACGTTCTGGGGGCCTAAACAGTTCCTGGAGCACCTCGAGGCTAACGGGGGACAGTGTAAGAACCTTCTGTATGTCCGGAGCTCGGATCCGATTCCGAAACTCCGGAACCCTAAGCTTCAGGTTGACCACCCTTTGCTTGGCGATGCGAATCTGCGTCGTATCATCAAGGCGAATACTCTGACGATGAACGTAGATGCGCCTGATATGCACTATGATGAGCGTATCAACGACACCAAAGAGTACCTGCCAATGATGCGTATAGCGCACCGGATCGACAACGTGGAGTCTCTCCAGGCCCTCTCTGCCGGTAGTGATATTGTGTGGAGACTCAAACCGATGAAGTGCGCATATGGATGCTACGGTCACCTCCGTGGCACTCTATACGATAAGCACTTCATCAAGGATCTGCGCAAGGGTCTTGAACTTCGGGGGGCCTATGTAGCTCAGCCGGAGTTGGAGATTCCTGAAATTGTTGATTCTTCGAGTGCGGATTCTTACCGCTTCATCGATCGTAACTTCCTCAGTATTGATGGAGATCAGATCACCTTCCTTGGTGGTATTCGTAACTTGATGCCATCTGATTCTACCGAAGCTCGTGAGGGTCGTATCCACGGCAATCGCGATATGGTCTCTGTTGAGTTCTGTTATTTGTGAGTAGCAAGCCCTACAGCTTTCTGTAGGATGGGGCGCAAGTCTAACCAGACTCGGCGCTCCATTTTTATAGTCGTATTAGTAATTAAATGTTAAAATAAATGTATGAAAAGTAAGGATAATATAGTAAATCTATCGGAAAAACTAATTGCCATAAGGTCTATCTCTGGCAACGAAAAGGGGCTAAGTGAAGCCTTGGAACTTGTTGTATCACAGCTCCAAGACTTCACCATTGAGCGATTCGAAAGAAAAGGGATTAAGAGTGTTCTCGTGTATAAATCGCAGAAAAGACCAAAGAAGTTTAGGGTAATTCTAAACGGACACCTCGATGTTGTTCCAGGGAAAGAGAGTCAATATGTGCCAAAGATAAAAGGCAACAAACTATTTGGAGTTGGTTCTATGGATATGAAGGCTAATGTTGCATGCCTCGTAAATGTATTTAAAGGAGTCGCTGATAGAGTAAACTACCCACTTGGCTTGCAACTTGTGACTGATGAAGAAGTGGGAGGATTCGATGGAACAAAGTATCAAGTAGATAAGGGTGTACGAGCCGACTTTGTTGTAGCAGGAGAGCCGACCAACTTCGACATTGTGAATAAGGCAAAGGGGATACTTCTGCTGCGAATTTATGCCCAGGGTAAAACAGCTCACGGTGCATATCCATGGAGAGGGCAGAATGCCATTGTTATGATTATGGATTTCCTGAAGGAGCTTGAGGCTAAATATCCTACACCCAAAGAGGATAAATGGGTCACAACTGTAAATGTCGCAAATATTGGTACAGATAACAAGGCTCTCAATAAAATACCGGATGATTGCTTTGTTGAGCTTGGGGTACGCTATATACCAGAAGATTCAAATAAAATACTAACCGATATAAAAAAGTTATTACCAAAGGGTTTCAAGCTCGAAGTTATTGCGAAAGAGCCTGCTCTACTAACTGATAAAAATGATAAGTATATAGAAGCACTTAAAAATATAAGTAGTAAAATTCTTAAGAAGAAGGTTATTCTGCGCGGCGCAAATGGCTCTTCTGATGCTCGGCACTATGCGTCTATGGGTTGCTCTGGTATCGAATTTGGTCCAGTCGGTGGCGATATCGGTGGGGACAAGGCATATGTAGATATCCCAAGCTTGGATAAATATTGCAGTATATTGGAGAAGTTTTTACTATCTCTTGGTCAGTAGTATTATTGTACTAAGCCTAAAGACTTCAAGAATGTCTCGAGCTCTTTGCCGGTAACTTTCCTGAACTCTCCTTCTTTTATCGTTCCTAGTTCTATATTCATCACACGGATACGCTGCAGATCAATGACTTTGTGGTATAGAGCTTCACACATGCGGCGGATCTGGCGCTTCTTGCCCTCAGTGAGGATGATATGGAAAATATCGCGAGACTTCTTCTTGCCGGTTGCACGCCATGCTTTACACTTGGCGCTTGTGAATCCATCGAATTGCACGCCGTTCTGCATGTTCTCTAGGAATCGGTCTGTGTACTCTTTCTCCGTCTGAACTACGTATTCTTTCTCGTGATCATATTTAGGGGACAGGAGTCTGTCTGTCACTCGTCCGTCATTGGTCATGATGATGAGTCCATGGGAATCTTTATCGAGCCTGCCTATAGGGAAGACACGCTCAGGGAATTTAGTAGAACTTAATATATCCTTGCATCCAACTTCGGGATTGGTAGACACTCCGACTGGTTTATTGTAAGCATAGTATACATAAGAAGTTGCTATGGCTCTTCCGGACTTATCCTTAGCAGAAGAAACGATGACTTCATCACCCTCAGATACTTTGTCACCCAGAACTGCCTTGCGGCCGTTTATAGTAAC
>JBAXNK010000068.1:0-3203 GCA_037133845.1 bacterium | reverse complement strand
CAAAGCTCGCTCATATCTGGAATTGATACGAAGGCAGACACACTGTTGCTCTTGTAATCAAAGTCCATGCTGTTCTTCAGTATCGAGCTCTTCATCGTGACTTTGTATTCGGAGAGTGGTGCTACGCCTTGGTTCACCAAGCCTGCGATGTGGAATGACACAGAGTCGACGGACTTGGACTCCACCTTCTCACCACTGACGAGGCCGTTCGTGATGCTCGCGAATAGTGGCGAAGAAAGTGTGACATCGGTATCTGTCTTGTAAGCCGAGATGAGTGAGAGGGTCGCAGGCATCTTCAAGAGAAGGGCTTTCGGATCGTCTTTGATAAAAGAGAAGTTCAGAATCTTGATGCGGCCAGATAGCGCCCCGTATGCGACACCTGCTAGGGCTCCGATGATCAGGAAGATGATGATCCACTTCATAAACGAGTGCTTATTGTGTTCCTTGATAGGCATGACCGTGTCTGTGCTAACTTCACGACGGACATCCTTCATAATCTCCTTCGCTGAATTAATATCGCGAGCATAAGTCGACATGACTGCACTCTTCTGGACCACGCCACCGGATGACTGCTTGTCCCTAAGCTCAAGCACCGGCGCAGGCTTGGTAGGAATGAATGAAGGAGGTATGACAGTAGCACTACCAACCTGAGGTACAGGCTTGTCATCGAGCAAGGAAGGCTTCCCTGCCATCACCGGCATAAGATCGCCTGACGGTGCCTGAGAGAGCTTGGATACTTGTGCAACTTGCACTTGCGCTTGCTCTTGAGGAATAGGTGCGGGAACGGGTATCGCAGGCTGCGGAGTTGGAGTTGGGATAGGAGCAGGAGGTGGAGTTGGAGTTGGAGTTGGCTTTGGAATTTCTATAGGCTGAACAGCGGGCATCGCTTGCTGGATAGGAGCCACAGGCAGAGCACTTGGTGGTGGAGTAAGCTTGATCGGCGGGAAGTTGGTATCTGCAGAAGTTGCAGGCTTGTCCATCGGCTGTGAGAAACTGATCGGCTTCGGCTCTGGCTTCGGCTCAACGGCAGCTTCTTCTTTAGGAAGAACATATGTGAATGTAGGGATAGGATTCTCTTCTGCTACTGCTTCCTTTTTTACTTCTGGTTGCACAGGGATTGCGACTGGTGCGGGTGTGGCAACAGGATTAGCAGTAGGAGTACCAGGAGTCACAACAGGAGGATTGATGCGAGCGAAACCTTCGTCGACATCTGCCTTGTACCACCCAGCGAGAATAAGCTTGGATGCAATGCGATCCTTTGGAATATTCTTCTTCAATTCTCTTCTAATATAATCAATTAGATCTGGAGTGACCATACTCCACTATTATATCACCTCTAGTTAAAATTCATAGATGTAAAGTGTCCGCGCGAGTTTATATTTGCTTCCCGCGAGGTTTACTTCCTCTTTGTATTTTTTATTTTTGAATTTAAATGTCGCAGATACGAGTCTGGTGCCAGGCGTAAGCGAACGCTCGAGTATCGGAAGTAGTTCATCCATCACAGATGGGAATAAATATATGAATATGTGCGTCGCACGACTGAAGTCATGCTTGAAGAAGTCACCGTTTACTATATCTACACGAGTACCATAGCGAAGTCTATGCCAGAGTGCACGAATACGCGCGAGGAGTACTGGCAGTGGACTGTTCTCGACTCCGATGTAGTGCGCGGTAGGGGCATGATGTGCCAGATAGAAAAGAACTTTCCCATCACCACATCCGATATCATAGACAACACTGCTCTCCCCCACACACAGCGCACCCCGGACACTCTCGAGTGCTCTACTGGGCAGTGGGACATACGGCACTCGAGCACGAGCAAGAGCCCACATCGATATGAATGAGAATACTACGAATGCGATGAGTGCAGCGATGAGGAAAAATAGCAGAGCTAAGTGGAGAAGGTACATGACTTGTATTACTCTTTCCAATCTATATGCTTCTCTTCGCGAATAGCACAAGTGCGAGCGACCTGATCTTCGCGACCAGAGCCCTTGCGGTAGCGAGCATAGTGTTCAGGATTCTTGTCAGCATAGTCCTGGTGAGCATCTTCAGCTTTGTAGAACAAAGTTGCAGGAAGGACCTCAACCGCCACAGGCTTGTCGTAGATATGGGATTCATCGAGCTCTTTTAGTAGAGATTCAGCTATCGACTTCTCTTCTGGAGTCATATAGAAGATGGCAGTCTGGTAAGCCAATCCCCTGTCATAGAACTGACCGCCCTGATCTGTAGGATCGATATGGTCTAGGAAGAACTGCGTGAGCTTCTTGAAGTTCGTAATACTCGGATCATACTCCACCTCGACAGCTTCGCGGTGATCTTTATGCTTATAGTATGTAGGATCAAGTTCCTGCCCTCCGGAGTAGCCAGATAGTACATGTAACGCACCAGGAGCACTCCTAAGATCATGCTCTACACACCAGAAACACCCGCCCGCATAGATTACTTTGTTGTTATTCATATCTATATTATACACGAGCCGTCAAGGGCTATCACTTGCATCAGAACATTTATGGAGTATACTGTCCATAGATTAACAATAATACTTAAATTTTATGGGATTCAACAGCGCACCAGGTGCAGGTAAGAATGAGGGATTAAAGGAGGTAGTAGTTGATGCAGGAGAAGTCAAGAAAGACATGCTCGAAGATTTGGGTGCAGTTGAGGACTCTACATACAAGCATGCCATGGATTATATGAAAAGGTATGCAAATGAAGAGAATGGACTAGGTAGATTCATGCAGATAGTCGGACAGCTTCCCTTGGAGACAAAGAAGCAACTGCGGGCAGACTTCGGTGGATCTTGGCAAGGCATGACGGCAGACCGCATCGGGAGTATGCAGGAGATGAATGACGCAATAACTGCATATAACGATGCAGTCGCAGGAGGTGCTGGTAACTACGGCGCAAAAACTGCAGAAGAGAGGAAAGTTGCTTTTGCAAAAATAAAGGCTAATCTAATCGAAGAATAGTAAACACAAAAATACCCCGAGGACTATCCTCGGGGTATTTTTATAGCTGGTGCACGAGAGAAGATTTGAACTTCCAAGCCCTTGCGGGCGCTACCACCTCAAGGTAGTGCGTCTACCAATTTCGCCACCCGTGCTTTTATATCAAACTATTCAGCAGGAACCTCTTCCACTTCCTCCTTAGAGATAGTAACACTTTTTAGTCTTTTCTTCACTTCCTTAACTGCCTTAGTA
>JBAXNK010000067.1:0-3565 GCA_037133845.1 bacterium | reverse complement strand
TGTATCTTCCTGTTCACGTAGTCTGGCCCCCTCCGCCCACCGGCGCGAATAAATCGCACGGAGGGCGGTTTTTCGTTTAATATAGACTCATGGAATCTTCATTATTGACTGATATGCTTTACCTAGATTTTGATTATAGAATCTTGACCTTTATGATATAATAATCCCATATGGATATACAAGAACTTGATAAAAAGCAGCTCATATTGCTCACTCTACTCATAACGTTTGTGGTATCTATCGCAACCGGTATTATCACTGTGTCTCTTGTTAATCAAGCACCTAAGAGTGTCCCTCAGACTGTTAATAACATAATCCAAAGAACTATAGAGAAAGTGACAACTGTACCTGCTCCTACTGTTGTAGATACGACTCCAGCTGCGAGCACACCTGTCGATACGACAGTTCTCTCAAGTGGAGACGAAGTTCTGATACCTATATATTCAGCTGACGGTACTGCTCCTAGCCCAGCATCTTCCACTGACACGAAGTTAGATACAAAGCCTGTTTCTGACTCCTCTGGTGTCACTGCTGGCCAAGAAGCATCCGCTGCAGGATCAGGAGGCGCTGGAGCTGTACAGGTCCCTGACCCAACCAAGCCGAAATCTCTAGGCTCTGGAGTGATCATATCTGACATAGGCCTTGTGCTTGTCGACACTGAGATACTAACCGACAAGGATCTATATAAAGTTATTCTAAATGGCACAGATTTCGATGCTACAGTTCTGAAGCGCTTTACCAATGGATTCACAATACTTAAGATAAGTGTAAAGAAACCATCTGATAAAACAAAAACTCCTCCTGCTAAGACAGTAGATACTCCGCCTGTTGACAATAAGCAATAATTATTTTATACATAAATTTATATGCCACCATTCAATCACTTTACAACTAAAACCAAGGAAGTTATTCGTAAGGCTCATGAGCTTGCTATAGAGCGTGGGCAGAACCATGTGAATAGTTATCATTTACTTACTTCACTTCTAATACAGGAGGACTCTTTCATCGTATCTATTCTCGACAAGATGGATGTCGATACAGTGCTCATGATTGACAACTTAACAGAGCTTATCGAGAATCCCGAGAGTAGGAATACAGTATCTCCATCGTATCAGATATATCTGACTCCAGACCTAGCTACCGTCATCGAGAATGCTAGCAAGGTGGCAGCAAGCATGAAAGATGAATTCGTCTCTACCGAGCACCTCTTCTTATCCCTCCTTGAGATACAGGGTGAGGGTCGTGAACTCCTGGCTCGTTTTAAAGTAGAGCATGATAGGGTACTCGAAGTTCTACAGGTTCTACGTAAAGAAAATGTGGGTGAGACTACAAAGGTAAAGAAGCCGAAGATGCTCACCAAGTTCACTCGCAATCTCACAGACCTTGCGCGGCAAGACAAGCTCGATCCAGTCATTGGCCGCGATAGCGAGATCATGCGTATGATGCAGATACTCGCACGTCGTACCAAGAACAACCCAGTACTCATCGGAGAGGCTGGTACTGGTAAGACTGCAGTAGTTGAGGCACTCGCTATTCGTATAGCCAAGAATGATGTGCCAGAGAGTCTGCGCGACAAGGAGATCATATCACTTGATCTAGGGCTACTTCTGTCTGGTACAAAGTATCGAGGTGAGTTCGAAGAGCGTCTTCGTGGAATCATGAAAGAGATAGAGAAGTCTGATGGTAAGATCATTCTGTTTATCGATGAGTTGCACACCATAGTCGGAGCTGGATCTGCTGAAGGCTCTCTTGATGCTTCTAACATGCTCAAGCCAGCACTCGCCCGTGGCGAACTTCACGTGATAGGCGCTACAACTCTAAAGGAGTACCAGAAGCATATAGAACGCGACCCAGCACTAGCACGTCGCTTCCAGCCAGTCTATATAGATGAGCCAACTCCAGACGATGCTATCGCCATATTGCGTGGGCTCAAAGAGAGGTATGAACTTTTTCACGGTGTACGTATAACCGATGATGCAATAATATCAGCAGTTAATCTAAGCACTCGTTATATAACAAATAGATATCTACCCGACAAGGCGGTTGACCTGATCGATGAGGCATCTTCAGCGCTACGTCTTGCACTTGAGAATAAGCCTCAGGTTCTTGAGGACGCACATAGGAAGATTATGCGTTTCGAGATAGAGAAGGAGGCTCTCATGAAAGAAATATCCAGAGACTCAAAGTCGGCAGATGTTGAAGTGACGAAGTCTCGAGTGAAGAATCTTGATAAGGAGATTGGTAATCTAAAAGAGCAGACTCGCGAGATAGAATTGAAGTGGAAGAACGAGAAGGAGACCGTCGTAGAGATTCGCGCTATAAAGAAAGATTTAGAGGCTCTAAGACTCGAAGGTGAGAATGCAGAGATGCGTGCTGATCTCTCTCGTGCAGCTGAGATTCGATATGGACAGATACCAGAACTTCAATCTATGCTCGAAGTCAAACTTGCTCGCTTAAAGAAGCTGCAAAAGTCACGTCGTATCTTAAAAGAAGAAATCACCTCTGAAGATATTGCCGAGGTCGTGTCTCGTTGGACAGGTGTACCACTTGTGAAGATGCTAGAAGAAGAGCGCGAGAAGCTTATACACATGGAAGATGAGCTTCGCACTCGTGTGGTTGGTCAAGATGAAGCCATCAAGAAGATCTGTGATGTTGTTCGCAGGAATAGGGCTGGCATCTCTGACCCCAACAAGCCGATAGGCTCATTCATATTCCTGGGTCCTACCGGGGTGGGTAAGACGGAGCTGACCAAGGCTCTAGCCCAATTTATATTCAATGATGACAAAGCTCTTGTCCGAGTAGACATGAGTGAGTACATGGAGCGCCATAGTGTGTCTAAGCTTATCGGCTCACCACCAGGCTATGTTGGCTACGAAGAAGCAGGGAACTTAACTGAGGCTGTCCGTCACCGACCATACTCAGTGATACTTTTCGACGAGATCGAGAAGGCACACCCAGAAGTCTTCAATGTACTTCTCCAGGTGCTAGATGAGGGGCGCTTGACCGATGCCAAAGGGCGCGTTGTGAACTTCAAGAATACAATAATTATTTTGACTTCAAATATAGGTTCACACCTCATAGAGAAGATGGAATCCCTGGGCTTCACGAACAATACTGAGAAAGAAGAATACGTACAGACCAAGGATAAGGTGCTTGCTAGTCTGAAGGATTACTTCCGACCAGAGTTCTTGAATCGTTTGGATGATATCATCGTGTTCGATATTTTGTCTCTTGAAGTGATCAAGCATATCGTAGATATCAAGATTCAAGTAATCAAAGAGCGCTTAGTTTCAAAGGGGATAGATCTTGAGGTGTCGAGTGATGCATTAGAATATTTGGCTCGTGAAGGATATAACCCACATTATGGAGCAAGACCATTAGCGCGATTGATACAGAATAAGATTCTAAATCCAGTTGCCTCATTCATGCTTGCCCGAGGTGTAAAGAAGGGGGATGTCGTATATGTTACCAAGAAGGATGGTGTTGGCGGCGGAGACCTTGTGGTAGAAATGAAAAAGAAGAAGGTTGCTTCGTCTGTAAAAGTTTCTAGGGGTTCGACCACACT
>JBAXNK010000066.1:0-3593 GCA_037133845.1 bacterium | reverse complement strand
TAAGTGGGTACCTATAAGAGAAGTCTTGAGCCATACCAACCATAGAATCATATACAGCTACGTCGCCGTGCGGATGATACTTTCCTAGCACGTCTCCGACTACAGCTGCACTTTTACGGAAGCGGGAACTTGAAGTTAGCCCCATCTCGTGCATGGCATAGAGGATACGTCGATGTACGGGCTTCAGCCCATCGCGAACATCAGGAAGTGCACGATCGGTAATAACAGACATCGCGTAGTCGATGAATGATTCCTTCATCTCTTTCCCTATCTCAACAGAGATAATACCTTTATGTTCTTTAACGATTTCTTCTTTTTCTTTAGACATTTTAGTTCTGTGTTTTCGGATCTACAACTATTAAATCTATCTGTTTGCCCTTCGCATCGGTCTCGGTCTTAGGATTTGAATTTGGCAGCGTTATATTCCCGACGCTTGCAGTGATGTTCTCATAAGCATTGGATATTGAGTTAGAGAAAAGTTTAAATGGACTCTCTTCTTTCACTCCATCGGCAGCTGCTATGCTACTCTTCTCTGCGCTTAATACAAACCTGTCCGTCAATCCATAAAACCAGATGAAACCAACGACAATCATAGACAAGGCAAGCGATACGACAAGTATCTGTTTTCGAACATGCTCAGGCTTGGATTGTAGATTCTTTATATATGCTTGCATCGGTTTATGACTCTAATACTACCACCTCACCTTGCTTACCCACAAGCTCCTTGGCTTTTATGGTCAGCTTCTCTATAGATGAGACCTTCTCCTGTCCTGCTTCCTTCAGGAATGCTTTCAGACTCTTCTCGTCATAGTCCATCGGAATGATAATTTTAGGCTCAAGTGATACTGCGAGCTTGTAAGACTCACCTGCATCCATAAGGTCGCCGTTACCAACTGGTATGAAGAGTATGTCTGGCTCAGTGACCTCTTCACGGATGCTTGCGTCGATAGACCCTGCGCTAACTGCACCCAGGAAACAGAGCGATATATTCTCAACAGAAAGTGAATATATGGTATTGATATACTTCTTCTTATCAAGCATTGTCTCGGTCATGATGCCTTTGATGAATATGTCCTTGATCTCATAGTCGCCAGGGCCCTTTATAGGGAAAGGAACTGTCTCACCATGTGAGACCATATCGAGTCCGTTGAAGTCGGGATGATTTGTAGTAGAAAGCGCAATGGTCGAACCAAAGCGACTTCCCTTGTTGGTAATTTTTGAATCTTTACTGATAGGATTGAAGGCGAGAACTAAGTCTCCGTAACTAACTTTGAAGAATTGCTTGCCGAGATTGGTGATAATCATGGGGGTATTGTAGCAAATTTTGACTAAGAATGAAAGTGCCACTTTGATCATTTTCTAATATTTATATTTGACAAAATGACATTATATTGTACTATTTAAATAAATAGCTCCTTAGGCTATAGAGTTCATTACATTCAAGGATAGGTATACGGCAATGAGATTTACAAAGAAGGTTCGTCGTTTATTCGATTATTTTTTCAGGGACAGCATCCCCTTTCAGAGGCTGGCAAGACTCAACGCCTACCGGCTGAACGGACAGATGTTCGAAGTCCTGGAAGTATTCCCAGCTGAAACCTCAGAGGAGGGTGGATTCTTCCTTCGACTGAGAGACCCAAGAGAGATCGAACGTCACGTTATGATCTACGCCGATCGGCGCGTTGAGATCAGTAACGGGCGCGTTCGTGTCCGATATAACCCTCAGCCCGAAGAGAAGATGCTGGGAATTTACGGCCGGATGGAATATCTCAACCAGCCTACAACCTACCTCCGTGCGATCCCCGTGTGATCGCACGCCCCAACTGCAGGACAACCTGCACAATCCAGCCTCACCAGACGAGCCCGCCCGCTTTCTGAGTGAGGCTTTTCTGTTACTTTTTAGCTCAAACGAAAAGCGCGCCGATGAGCTGGCGGGCTCATTCGGCGTGCATAATTTGTGTTCACATTTTTCTCTCTTGGGTTTGAGAGTGAGGCAATGCGATAGCCCCGTCGAACTACTACTTCTTCGATCGAAAGGTCAGAATTGCACCTCCGAGCCCACAGAGAGCCACTGCGGCTCCCATTGAGAAAGAAATGTTTGCTGCCATCGGCGGGAATCCTCCGAAGAAGAATCCTGTGATGCCGGCCGCGATGAGAAACATCACGGGACCGATTGCTTTAGAAGCTACTGCTTTGGCGTTGGTAAGATCCATTGAATGAAGCACCTCCTTTATATAGTAGCATATTTAGTACTATATGTCAAGTAGTGCAAATACCCTCTTTATATAGTATAGTTACGTCGTTATTGATTTATAAGCCCAGATTGAGATTTAACCCTTGTGTAAGGCTCTGCCATACTGAGACCCTCATCTGCGCCGCAACAGTGCGGCTTTTTTAGTACAAAATTATGAAAAAAGTTACAGCAACAACAGAAGAAGACATCAGTGTAGTCGATGCTATCGCAGAAAGTGCGAAAGTAGAGCTCTCTAGTATCGGCAAGATGCTCGAGAAGACAGATCTACCTCCACAAGCAGAGGACCTAGTAGAGGGACAAGTGATCTCTATCCAGAAGTCATCTGTCTATATCGACCTCGCGCCATTCGGTACTGGTATCATCTACGGACGTGAATTTATAAATGCGAAAGACATCATCAAGAAGGTCAACATCGGTGACACAGTCAAGGCGAAAGTTGTCGCTACTGACAACGAAGAAGGCTACATCGAGCTATCATTGAAGGAAGCAAAGCAGGCACTCATCTGGAGTGATGCTGAGAAGGCTATCAAGAGCAAGACTCCCCTTGAACTCACAGTTAAGGAAGCTAACAAGGGCGGACTTATCCTTGATTGGAATGGTATCGCTGGATTCCTACCTGCGAGTCAACTCAAGAGTGAGCACTACCCTCGAGTAGAAGACTCTGATAAGGACAAGATACTCAAGGCACTGAAGATGCTAGTAGGCAAGCGCATCACAGTAGTCATGATCTCTGCTCTTCCAAAGGAAGGTAAGCTTATCTTCTCTGAGAAAGACAACAATCCAGAAGAGCGCCAGGAAATCATCGGCAAGTACGCAGTAGGCACTGAGCTTGACTGTGCAGTCGCTGGTATCGTTGACTTCGGAGTATTCCTGAAGATTGAGGAAGGACTAGAAGGACTTGTACACATCTCTGAGATTGACTGGGGCCTAGTAGAAGACCCACGCTCACTATTCAAAGTTGGCGACACTATCCGAGCAAAGATAATCGAGATCAAGGATGGCAAGATATCCCTATCTATCAAGGCACTGAAGGAGAACCCATGGAACGAATTCGAGAACAAGCTCAAGAAGGGCGACATCGTCTCTGGAGTAGTTATCAAGTTCAACAAGCATGGTGCTCTCGTATCTATCAAGCAGGGTGTTGCAGGACTTGTCCACAACTCTAGCTTCGGATCAGAAGAGAAGTTGAAGAAGGCGCTCGAGCTAGGCAAGAGCTACAACTTCCAGATCACACTCTTCGAGCCAAAGGAACAGCGCATGACTCTAGTTCACCTTGAAGGTGAAGCAAAGAAAGCTGAATAAGACATAGCTTATTGAATAAAAAAATACACAGGATATC
>JBAXNK010000065.1:0-3677 GCA_037133845.1 bacterium | reverse complement strand
ACGATGAGATCAGTGTTTGGACTAGGATACTATCTACTACCTATAGTGCTCGGATTCATAGGTGTATCCATGATGAGAAAAGAGCAGTCGAATCTCGCGAGGCAACACTCTCTGATGGCGTTCTCTGTACTACTATCAACTCTCTCTATCGTACATATAACATACGAAGCAATTAGCTCGGGTGCAGTCACTCAAGATATCTATGGTGGATACTTGGGAGCAATCATCGCATGGCCATTCATGAGACTATTCGGAATATATGCAGCGATACTAGTACTAGGCACAATCCTCGTCATATCACTCATTGCGATGTTCGATGAAAGCCCAGATCTTGTAACCTTCTGGAAAAAAATCTGGGGATTCTTCTCACGGGATGTAAAGGTTCCCTTCGTAGAAAAGAACACTGAAGATGATTCATACCAAGAGCAAGAGTCTAGAGAAGAATCCGGGGAGAAAGCCGGGCCAATAGATTACGAAGAAGAAGAGGTGCCAGAAGAGGAAGAAATGCCACTCTTGAAGTCTAAGAAATTTGTATCGAAAGCCTATGTCCCCCCACCAATTGATCTGCTAGAAAAAGATAAGGGTAAGCCCAATGTCGGAGACATCAAGGGCAACATGAATATCATCCAGAGGACATTGCTGAACTTCGGGATATCGGTAGAGATGGACGAAGTAACCATCGGTCCGACCGTCACTCGCTACGCGCTCAAACCTGCGCAAGGCATGAAGCTCTCTCGAATACTCGGACTACAGAACGACTTGGCCTTAGCCCTTGCTGCGCACCCTATACGTATAGAAGCACCTATTCCTGGTAAGTCACTTGTAGGAATCGAGATACCGAACAAGGTCAAGTCAACTGTCGGACTTGCTACGATGCTCGCAGATGAGAAGTTCCAGAACTCGCCGAAACCACTAACGGTAGCTCTAGGGAGAGGACTCTCCGGCAAGGCAGTGTTTGGCAACATGGCCAAGATGCCACACATGCTAGTCGCAGGTACTACCGGCTCGGGTAAATCTGTAACCATACACTCGATCATCACTTCACTGCTATACAGGAACGGACCTGAGGACCTGCGACTAATACTCGTAGACCCAAAGCGCGTAGAGCTGACACTATACAATAAGATCCCTCACCTATTAACACCGGTGATAACAGACCCGAAGAAGACGATACTCGCACTGAAGTGGGCGGCAAAAGAAATGGATAGAAGATATAACATACTAGAATCAAACTCTGTCCGAGATATCGAATCCTATCACTCAAACATATATGGCAAGAAGCGAACTGCTAAAAGTGAAGAAGAGGAAATCGACCGCATGCCATACATAGTCATAGTCATAGATGAGTTGGCAGATATCATGCAGGCCTACCCACGAGAACTCGAGGGGGCGATCGTTCGACTCGCTCAGATGTCCCGAGCTGTAGGAATACACCTGCTACTATCAACACAGCGCCCAAGTGTGAACGTCATCACAGGACTAATCAAGGCCAACGTCCCTACTCGTGTGGCCCTGCAGGTGTCATCACAGATAGATTCACGCACGATCCTAGACCAAGCTGGAGCCGAGAAGCTGCTCGGGGCCGGAGACATGCTCTATGCTACGGGCGAGATGTCCCAGCCAGAGCGTCTACAGTGTGCATTCATATCTGAAGATGAAGTCAAAAAGGTGGTAGAATACTTGAAGAATGCATACATGGACGAGCTGCCAGATACGATAGAACTCTCAGGCTCAATAGAGAAGGGTGGCAATATGTTCACTGATAGCCTAGAAGGTGGTGACGGAGATGATGACCTATACGAGGATGCAAGAGCAACTGTGATAGAATCTGGTAAAGCCTCGACCTCGTACCTGCAAAGAAAGCTCGGTATCGGATATGCACGCGCTGCGAAACTGATCGATATGCTTGAGGAACGCGGAGTCGTAGGTCCAGGTAACGGTGCGAAACCTCGAGATGTGCTCGAGCATCCAGTGGATAACACCGCCGGCATGGAGATGTAAAAAAACATATGACGAATATACTAAAAAACAGAAGTGTGAAATGGTGGGCAGGATGCATATCGTGCACCGCACTCTTCCTGTCGATAGTAGGATTCGCGTATATGAAGATGAGCTTCCTGATAACTGGAGTTGACCTGAAAGTAAACATAAATAAAAGTGAAGGTTCAATCGCGCAAGTAAAAGGTAATGCCTATGGAGCAACCTACCTGACGCTCAATGGCCGCGAGATCAACATAGACAAGGATGGATCGTTCAATGAGAGCCTGGTACTACTCCCCGGCTTGTCTGTAGTGAAGCTCGATACTGAAGATCAGTTTGGAAATACTTCAGAGAAAAAGTTCGAGATAGTATCGAAAGATTCCGGGAATTCGTTTGCAATCAATGATGTAAGCAATAAAGCAATTAATATTATCAATAAGAATTAAATATATGTTGAAAAAGCCAAAGAAAGAACTGAAAGAGAACGGAGTGAACATAGAGGATACGATAAAGTCGATCCAGACTAAGTTCGGCGAGGGTGCAATAATGAAGCTTGGTGACTCACCAAAGGTAGACATAGATGTCATCCCTACTGGATCTATAGGACTCGATATGGCGCTCGGTATCGGCGGAGTCCCTCGTGGACGCATGATAGAAATATTTGGACCGGAATCAAGCGGTAAGACTACGCTTGCTCTGCACATAGTTGCAGAATCACAGAAGAAAGGCGGAGTATGTGCATATATCGATGCTGAGCATGCGATGGACCCAGACTACGCAGGCAAGCTCGGAGTAAATACTAAAGAGCTCCTAATCGCACAGCCTGACAATGGAGAGCAAGCTCTTGAGATAACTGAGAGCCTAATCCGCTCTGGGAAGATAGATGTGATAGTCATCGACTCCGTAGCAGCACTCACCCCTCGTGACGAGATCGAGGGAGATATGGGTCAGTCACATGTGGGCAAGCAAGCCCGCCTGATGTCCCAAGCACTACGCAAGCTCACCGCTATCGTTGCCCGATCCAAGACGGTAGTGATATTCATCAACCAGATCCGTATGCAGATCGGCATCATGTTCGGCAACCCTGAGACTACCCCAGGAGGCAAGGCGCTGAAATTCTACACTAGTATCCGACTCGATATCCGCCGTATCGCTCAGATCAAGAAAGGTGAAGAGGTCGTCGGTAGCCGTACACGTGTGAAGGTAGTGAAAAACAAAGTAGCGGCTCCATTCAAACAAACCGAATTCGATATCCTATATGGTGAAGGTATATCTCGTGAAGGCGAAATCATGGCTCTCGGTGAGAAGCTTGGCATCATAGAGAAGTCCGGCGCATCGTACTCGATGAAAGGCAAAGATGGTGAGAAAGTATCCATGGGACGCGGATATGACGCTACTCGTACCTGGCTGAAGGAGAACAAGAAGGTCGCTGATGGTATACTAAAAGAAGTCCGTTCCCGCTTCGGAGAGATACAAGTTGCAAGTAGCGGAGAATAAAATTTTCTGATATACTCGGTCCGTTATAAGATAATCCGCCAGCTGGCGGAAAAAACATATGCTTGAATACAGTGAAATCCGTGAAAGGAAGATAATAATATACGAAGATGAGCCTTGTGAAGTACTAGAGAGCCATGTGGCTCGTACACAGCAAAGGAAGCCTCAGAACCAAGTGAAGCTAAAGATTCTACTCTCGGGAC
>JBAXNK010000064.1:0-3696 GCA_037133845.1 bacterium | reverse complement strand
ATCCTAAACACACAGGCTTCATAGCCCAAGAGGTAGAACAAGTATTCCCAGACCTAGTATTCACAGATGCAACCACTCACTTGAAGTCTCTGAACTACATGGGATTGATACCGTATACAGTAGAGGCAGTGAAGGATATGAATATTAAATTAAATTCTCTAGCCGAAGCTGATATTCAGACTGACTCTTTTGCATCTGTGTTCTGGAATAATGTATTCACAAAAGTATCTAGATATTTATCTGATGCCGCGAATAATCTTACCGATGTTTTCGCTGGTACTTTCCACGCGAAAGATAAGCTTTGTATCAATGCTACTTGTGTGACAGAAGCACAGCTACAAACTCTCTTGCAGAATTCTCAACCTGCGCAAAGTTCTGGTGGTTATTCTCCAGCGCCAGACCCATCACCGACTCCAGCTCCCGATCCTACACCGGTGATTCCTCCAGCTGATACATCAACGGTACCTCCAGTATTTGACCCTACTCCTACATCAGTTCCAAGCTCAGATACACCTACTACTCCTTCTATATAGATTTGAGTTTTGGTATACTATGTGAATGGAAAGCTTTAAAATGAATATCCCGGAAAAGAAAGAAGAAGCAAGAATCGCAGCAAACCACCTGACTGCTCCTGGTGCAAAACCAATTATTGTCTCTCTTGATACAGAAACGAAACCAATGGGATTCGAACATTTTTTACCTAGAGGGCATAGGGGAGACGCATATTCAATAGTGCAATCAGCGGATGTTCGCAATGTTAATTATTATGCCAGGTATAAAAATCCAAGTCTCATCAGAAGGATATTAGGGAAAGAAGATTTTCTTAATGCAGGAGGAAGTACATATGTACTATCACCCATTGATAAATCAAATAAATACTCAGAAAGATTAGAGGTATGTACAAGCTTGGTGGTAGCAGGTACTGATAGAGAAACTGGGGATAATATTTCTTTTATGACACATCAAAATCCTGCACAGTTTCTGCATGATAAAAAAGATAAATTCGTATCTGATTTGAACAAGAAGCTCACCACGCTTAAAAAAAGATGTGTCCCTGGTAGCATCGACGCTGTTATCGTTGGTGGTAATTATGTAGATAGTCCTTCCTCTCAAAATGAAAAGTTTAATTACAAGAAGAACTATCTTAGCTCGATAAGCTTACTCTCAGGTGAGGTTAAAAGGGTTGTTGGTTTTGAGCCTGTTGTGGTTAACGGCCCCAAGACTCAAGCAAGATTAGAAGATGATGCGTATTATGATAACAATGAGCGTAGGCTCTACTTCGTGAGACCTCGAGGCCAGATTAATTCTGAGACTAGAGACTTTACCAAAAGTGACCTAGAAGAGGGTGCTGATTTATTAAAAAAAGTTGCTTAATCGATCATGCAAGAATTTATAAAAGCTACAGAAAATAAAAATAAGGAAGACCCAGAAAACCGGAGGAAATTAAATCCTGGCATGACACCGATATTTGTTTGCTTGACTGAGATGGGGGAACTTAACTTTAAAAGACTCGATTTCGAGACAGATTTCATTGCTGACTCTGGTAATACAGCTCACGATGTTGATTACCAAGGAACACCTAGGTATGTCGAACTGAAAGGTTTCTTGCAGAATTCACACAGGTCATACGTTATATCAAACATAGACTCTCGAAGTAAATATTCAAGAGGTTATAATGATTGCACAGGTCTTATCATCTCTGGTGTAGCTAAGGGTGGTGAGAAGATTTCATTTGTTACACATCAGGATCCAAAAGATCTAACACTTGTATCGGGCGCGAAGGAATCTTTCTTGAATCATCTCAGGGAGAGCTTGGCAGAAATGTGGGTCAGGTGTGGAGAAGATGCTGGCAACATCGATGCTGTCGTTATCGGTGGCCGATCTATTACAAAAAGATATGTTAAAGATACTGGATATGTGGACTTTGAGAAAAATTATGAAGATCTGACTAATCTTCTATCGACAGAGGTAAGGCAGGGTTTAGGCTTCGAACCTGTGATTGTGAATGGGCCAAAATTTGAACTATCCGGATCGGATGATATGTATTTTAATACTCCAAATAATAGGATGTATTTGATCAGGCCAAGAGTTAATCCTGAGGTGGGTGATGTCACCAAAAGTGACCTAGAACGGCATTAGAATATATACCCCAAAAGGGGCTATTTAGTGCTTGTTTGAGGCTTTGGCTAAACCCTTGACTTCCATATCTCGTTAGTATAGAATGACCGCACGATGTTAATGAAGACAAATCACCAAAAACTGCGGGTAAAGTAATACCTTTAAGGTTTTGCTTTAGACCGCCAGGAAGGCGGTTTTTTGTTTCAAGAGACGTCGACATGATATTTGAAAACTGAATGCTGTTCCGACTCAACTGTTATCCTAACAATTTTTTGTCAGGGTCTTTTCAATCAGAGTCGGAAACAGAACGCAATGATAAAAACAGATGTACAAGTATAGATGGGAGCGGTCCCGGAGAATACTTGCATCACTCTGCGCCGGCTTCGGCCGAGCAGAGTGGTTTTCAGATTTCCTAATAGGAAATTAAGAGTATATGGTGGATGCCTTGACTAAAGCAGGCGATGAAAGACGTGGCATGGCGGCGATACGTTTCGGGGAGGTGCCTAGCAACCTTTGATCCGGAAATTTCTGAATGGGGAAACCCAATTACGTAACCCGTAATTATTCCGACCTTGTGTCGGTTTGCATACCCAGGGAAGTAAAACATTTCATTACCTGGTGGAAAAGAGAACAATAGATATTTCCTGAGTAGCGGCGAGCGAAAAGGAAGAAGCCCAAACCTTACTTAGCAATAGGTAGGGGGTTGTAAGGTGACAATGTAGATTTATCTAGAGAAGTAAAAAAATATGTTATTAGTTTAATCTTCTGGAAAGAAGAGCCGTAGACGGTGATAGCCCGGTGATCGAAAATAATATGTCTTCTTGATTGTCATTCTTGAGTAGCTCAAGACACGAATAGCTTGAGCGAATCTGCCGGAACTAACCGGTAAGGCTAAATACTGCTTTAGATCGATAGTGAACTAGTACCGTGAGGGAAAGGTGAAAAGAACCCCGATAAGGGGAGTGAAATAGACCTGAAACCATATACTTACAAGGAGTCAGAGCGGTAGATTTATCTACCGTCATGGCGTGCCTATTGAAGAATGAGCCAACGAGTTTATCTATGCTGCAGGCTAAGTAGTAAAACTATGGAGCCCTAGGGAAACCGAGTGTTAATAGCGCGAACAATTATGTAGTATAGATAAGACCCGAAGCAAGGTGAGCTTGCCATGAGCAGGATGAAATAACTTGAAAAAGTTATGGAGGTCCGAACCGGTTAGCCGTGCAATACTATCGGATGACTTGTGGTAAGGAGTGAAAAGCTAATCGAACCTTGTAATAGCTGGTTCTCTCCGAAATAGCTTTAGGGCTAGCGTCGTGTGTTCCTCTTGGGGGTAGAGCACTGGAAGGTTTCGACAGGGAGCAATCTCGCGAAATCTATCAAACTCCTAATACCAAGGGTTAAAAATACGGCAGTTAGGCTATGGGGGCGAAGCTCCATCAGCCAAAAGGGAAACAGCCCAGATCTCTAATTAAGGTCCCTAAATATATGTTAAGTGCAAAGCAAGGAGGTGAGATTTCTCTGACAATGAGGATGTTGGCTTAGAAGCAGCCATCATTTAAAGAAAGCGTAACAGCT
>JBAXNK010000063.1:0-3798 GCA_037133845.1 bacterium | reverse complement strand
GTTCGTGGAATAATTCAATTTGAAACCGATCCCTCACTTCTAATTTATTAGGGTGGGAAGGTCTTATTGAGTCGATATTATGTGCCTCAATTGAGCACATAATGGTCTAGATGTGCACAGACCTAAAAGTACATTGGCAGGGAGGAAAGACTCCTTAGAACGGAACAAAAGAAAAGGTTTCTATGTATATGATTTAATTTAATTGCTAAACTATTTTTCGATTCCCAATACAAAACCCCCGCGACGAATGTCGCGGGGGTTTTGCTTATGTACTCGAGTCAGCGGGTGCTAAACTCCAACACAATTGCCTATGTGAGTGCAGCCGCTGACTAGAACACACAACGACTGCCTGGACTTAATTATAGCATATAGATCTAAAATGCAAGATTCATTACTTCTCGGCTAGATTATGTTTCCTTAAGCCCTCTGCGTATATGTGCTGTATATCAGATGCTACGAGAGACTTGGAGTAGACTCTTACTGAGTCTATAAGTCCGCTAAAATTCTGATTTACGTTACCAGTTCTGCCTATAGCAAAAGAGTTTCCACTAGCACCACTGATAGGACTAACTCCCGCAAAAGATCCTACGGACTTACCATCGGCGTATAGAGTGAGAGTGGTACCACTAATCACTCCTGCTACATGTGTCCATTTGTTAAGCTGAGGTATAAAAGTACTCGCATATATTGTCCCGTTGTACCACAGCAGTGCTCCGGTGGCAGCACTCAAAGTGATCTCATAGCTGGTTGAGGCTCCACGCTTGCCAAGTATGCTTCTCCAGTTGCCACCACCTGATGTATCTGGCTTTATCCAAGCAGATATCGTGATATCTCCGGCGAAGTTCATAGAGGCGGCATCGGGTATATCTACGTACTGAGTAGTACCATTGAAAGATAGTGAACATCCAGTACTAGTGGGAGTATCTACTGACCAGGTTGGGGCATTTTGAAGTGTTCCAGTGTTGCTACTTCCAGAGAAGTCTCTTGCTGTTACACCCGCACACTCATCAAGTACCCACTCACCGACGAGCATATCTCCGGCGCTATGCTTGATATTTGCTTCGAGCTGTTTTCCCGCACCGACTCTTGCTTTGTCACGAGATGTATTTAGCGCTGATAGAACTACGCTCGAAAGGAGGCTTATAATAGACAGAACGACAAGTAATTCTATGAGAGTAAAACCTTTTTTACTTTTTGTGTAGTTGTGCATTTAGAAAAGTGAGGCGATAGCTGCAACCGCAGTTATGCCCATGAATAAAGTTATAATCCAGCCGATCGTATTTGTAATGCTTGAGTTCTTGTAGTGGCCCATGATCTTCTTGCTACCACTGATGTGTACTATGAATACGAGGACGATAGGGGCGATGATACCGTTGGCAATTGCTGAGTAGATGAGTGCTTTGATTGGATCAATTCCGAGGAAGTTGATAACGATTCCTATGAGTATAGATATCACTATGACTCCATAGAATGCTCTTGCTTCATGCCATTTACGGTACAGGCCTTCTTTCCAGCCAAGGCTCTCAGATATAGCATATGATGCAGATCCTGCAAGTACTGGGATTGCGAGCATGCCAGTACCAATTATCCCTATGGTGAATAGTAGTGCTGCCCAAGGACCTGCAAGAGGGGCAAGAGCCGCAGCTGCGTCGCTTGCTGTTGTGATATTGGTGATACCGTGCGCAAACAGAGTGTTCGCACAGACTGCGATGATGAAGAACATGACGAGGTTCGATAGGAACATCCCGGTCCAAACGTCGATGCGCATCTCCTTGATCTCAGTGTCATTCGTACCTCGGCGTGAGTGTGCGGTAGTCTTGCCGGCAGCTATCTGTTCCTCGACTTCTTGGGAAGTTTGCCAGAAGAATAGGTATGGGGATATAGTTGTGCCGAGTATTCCGGTGACGAGCAAGATCTCATTCTTAGATAAGCCTAAGTGCGGGATTAATCCATCGCGCATTAGTGCACCCCAATCCATATGTATGATCAGTCCTGTAGCGACGTACGAGAACAGGGTGATGACTAGCCACTTCAAGTACTTCGCATATTTCTTGTATGGTACAAGTATTTGCAAAAGTAGCCCAGCTAGTCCTACTATGATGATAAGCGGTACAAAGTGGAAGTTTGGTGCTACGAGTTGTATGGCTTTTGCTATTGCTCCCAAGTCTGCACCGATATTTAAAGTATTTGCAATAAATAATAGAATTGTAGATATGTATAGTATGTATCGTGGGTATGCATGCTTGATGTTCGATGCAAGACCTCGCCCGGTGACGAGTGCTATACGTGCACACATCTCTTGGATGATGGCCATGAGTGGGAATGTCCATGCTGCCAGCCACAGTAGCGATGTTCCGTATTGCGCACCTGTTTGTGAATATGTGGCGATGCCCGATGGATAGTCGTCATCTGCTCCAGTGATAAGTCCTGGCCCCAGCTTCTTCGGATAGTTTTCTGTTTCGTCCATATGATACATATTATACATATTATACTATTTTATGGCAATTTGATATAATTCTGAGAGTATATATGTCACTCAACAAGCCCAACAAGATACAGATAATCAAATACGCTCCTCCGCCACCAGACCTCCCGATACTTGGCCGCTCTGATCCTGCGGAGGTGACTTTCATCGGGCGTACGAATTATGTAGCTTCACTCGAAGAGAAGAAGTTCGTCTTTGGTATCAAGCGCATAGATCGCAGGCGCCATATGTACATCATAGGTAAATCTGGCGTGGGTAAATCCAAGCTCCAAGAGCTCATGATTCGTCAGGATATAGCTTATGGCCATGGAGTATGTGTGATCGATCCGCACGGAGAACTTATCGACGACATCTTGAACTTTGTGCCGGAGAATAGAATTGAGGATGTGTGTATCATCGACCCGGGTGATGTTGAGTATCCTTCATCTTTCAACCCTCTTGCCAATACCGATCCTACTTTCAAGCACCAGTTGACTCAAGGCTTGATCGAGGTGCTCCGTAAGCAGTTCGGAGCGAATTGGACTCCGCGTTTGGAGCACGTCTTCCGCTTCACGGTCTTGGCGTTGCTCGACTATCCCTATGCGACTATGCGCGGGATGATATCCATGTTGACCGATCGTAACTATCGTCAGAAGGTGGTGGAGTATATCGAGGATGACATGGTGAAAAGATTCTGGGCTATTGAATTCGCCGACTGGTCGGAGAAGTTTGATACGGATGCCATCATCCCGCTTGTGAACAAGCTTGGGCAGTTCCTATCGGATCCAATGCTGCGTAATATCTTCGGACAGAAAGAGAACAAGATAGATCTCGAGAAGATTATGAATGACCAGAAGATTCTTCTCATCAATCTATCGAAAGGTAAAATCGGCGAGGAGAATTCCTCATTCTTCGGAGCGATGTTCTTGACCAAGATCAAGCAGGCGGGTATGGCTCGTGCTAAACTTGAACCGAAAGATCGTCACGACTTCTATCTATATGTGGATGAGTTCCAGAACATTGTTACGGATACTTTTGAGAACATCCTCTCTGAGGCACGTAAATATGGGCTTAACCTGATCGTAGCGCACCAGTACGTAGGCCAACTCTTGCCGAAAGTCCAGCAAGCAGTACTCGGGAATATAGGCTCCATTATCTCTTTCCGTGTTGGAGGTGATGATGCAGTGAAGCTCAAGCCGGAATTTGCGCCAGTATTTGATGTGAAAGATATGATTAATCTAGGTGTTGGAGAATTCTATATTAAGATGACTATCGATGGCGAATCCTACGACCCGTTCTCTGCCGAGACTTTGCGTGTGCTTCCAGCTACACAC
>JBAXNK010000062.1:0-3814 GCA_037133845.1 bacterium | reverse complement strand
AGATGGTTCGAGTAGTCATCCCAAGCTTCGCGTGACACAGAATCATACGCGATAGCGCTACTTGCTGCCTGATCTGTATTCCACTGTACGGGAAGTAGAGCACTGTTATCTGTCACATCTGAGATTACAGCTGGCGCATAACTATTCTCAGCTTTAGCCCAGAGGAAAACATGATTATTACCATTCTTATACTTTGCACCAGTAGCATCACCAGTGATAGTACAATCAGTCTCGCAGTGACTATTCGCAAGCTCATCCCAAGAGTTTGAGATGTTATTCCAGATGGATAGATAGACCTTCTTGCCATCAGGCACTGCGCCGTGGCCTATCCAGCTGACATTGAATTTTGGGTTAGTCAGGCTTCCCACACTTGGTGTGAATTTAAACACCTGTGAATCATAACCATGATCATCCTGCGTGATAGCAGTAGTTAGGTAAGAACCATCGTGAGCAGAGACTTTTGATACTCCTCCCTCACTTTCAGTTCCTACGGTGTCAGGTGGAGTAAGAGCTGTATCTGCACTTTCATATACAGCAGATAGCGTAGCATCTGTTGTGGCTGGACCGTAAGAAAAAGCTAAATATGCACCACCATCATTCTCATAATATTCAACTGTGATAATATGATCCCCTTCTGTTAGAGTTTTTGTAACTGTATCTAGTGTCTGACCCCTAGGAGTCCAATAATCAGCAATGAGTTGGCCATCTATATACGTACGTTCTCCATCATCACTGGTAATATTAAATGTATAGTCTCCTGCATCAAAGTGTGCTGTGCGACTAAACCTTGCTAAAACATAGTTAGAGTTAATCCCTGGTGCGAGTGGTCCCGTACCCCAATCGAAATTTATAGTATTGACAGTAGCAGATACATCGGAGGCACTATCGTTAAATTCTGGATTTGTAGTATTACCTAAACTACTATTCCAATAATCAGTCGTATAGCTATTCGTGTTACCAGACGGAAGAGTGTGAAGAACTATAAAATAGGTATTATTGTGCCCATCAATAAAAGTACCTGAATCTTCTGGGTCGATATCTGACCGATAAAATCGTCCAGCGCCATATACTGTTGTTTTCTCTAGATAGCCTGACTTTGCTATTCGAAAAGCTATATCTTCACCCCCTAGCGTAATTCCACACAAACCTTCTGAAGAAGGCACCGCCTCAAGTGATCCCACATTGTCAGTTGTACCTAGATCTCGCCAAACATCATCACCATTTTGGCATCTATATTGTATTGTTGCTCCAGACACTAGGGCATCTGATTCATTCGTAAGACCAATCTTGACCGATCCATATGTAGCTGGCACATCAGACGGCGAAGACCTGAGCACTGGATAGTTATTAGTGGAAGTGTTCCAAGTATTAGTAAAGTCCCACTTCTCAAAAGGATGGTGCGTACTGTTGCCCTTGAAATAATTTGCGTCTAACCCACCGATGTTCTCAGCAGTACAGGTTCCACTATATGCACCATTGGAACAATCACTCTGGCCAGTACCGTCGGAATCAAAGTAATTATTAAAAGAGAACATGTTGCCATTATTTGACCCCACAAGACCCCCAAGATTTGAACCGCCAGTAACAGCACCGGTGGCGAAGCTATCTGAGACAGTACTAGTATTCTGGTCACGCCAACAAGGCCTCCAACATGACCAGGCCCATTAACAGAGCCCGTGGCATAACTCTTCTCAACTCTGGAGTCTACCAAACTACCCACAAGACCGCCGGTGTAACTAACAGAAGAAGTCACACTTCCACGAGAATAGGAGTCTCTGATTAGCGAATAATCTAAATACCCAACAAGGCCTCCGACACTGTGATTACTACCCCCGCCATCTACATCTACATCACTACCTACATATTCGATAGTAGTATTGCTCGCTTGACCAGCAAGCGCACCGACTATTCCAGCAGCGCCAGTTACGCTACCAGAGATACGGAGGTTACGTACCGTTGCGCTATTGAGGTAGTTAAACAATCCAACATGATTAGGACCTAAGTTTATATTGATAGTTACAGTATGACCATTACCTAGAAGTGTGCCCCCCGAAAGAGTAAATATTCATACTATTCCCCTCGCTCGCACAAGAAAGATCTGAGTTAATACTATATACAGAATCAGTAGCGTTAGAGATCTCTTCGAACTCAGAACAGTTTGAGACAATGAATGGGTCAATCAGTGTGCCAGATCCAGACCCAGAGAATGCAGAGACTGAATTTGAATGCACAAGAACTGCGACAAGGATTAGAACAACTGATGATAAAGAAATAGATAAAAACTTAGGTAGAGTGCGAAGAGATTTTAAATTGTGCATTGATAATAAGTTACTTAATAATATACGCACATATATTATACAATATATGTGCGTATATAAAAACTATTATTCTCAATAAGCGTAGAAAAATTATTCCTTTACCTCCTTTGCCTCGACGTGTATATCGAGCTTCACGATATCAGCGACTGTCACACCTCCTGTCTCTAACACCTTGTTCCACTTTAGACCAAAATCTTGACGATTAAGCTCTCCTGCGAGATCAAATCCTACAACTCGAGTCACGCCATCCATGTCATGCCCTATCCCTCCAAATAAAACATCAAGCATTATCTCTTTGGTAACTCCATGCATAGTGATATCCCCAACAACCTTGAATCCTGTATCCACCTTCTCTGAACTTTTAGCCACGAATGAGATGGTCGGATAGGCCCCAGAGTCGAAGAAGTCAGCAGACTTCAGGTGTCCATCACGCATATCATTACGAGTACTGATACTATCAATCTTTGCCGTAAACTGTACCTTGGCATCCAGAAATGAATCATCCGACGATACAATTGAACCCTCAAAATCCTTGAACTCCCCTGTGACTGTCGATACCATCAAGTGCTTAACCTTAAATCCCACAATGCTGTGTGTCTGATCTATTTTCCATGTAGACATATATTTATATAATGATTACCGTATAATAACCCGATTATATACTAATAAAAACGGATATCCTATTGCAAGTCCAGAGGGACCCTTAGCAAGAAAATCTAACTATCTTTTGATGCAGATTGCATTGGCACTACTGTCAGGTATAGATGTCTCTGTTGTTGAGGCCGGAGCACAGACTTGGACTCTGCCGGATCCATCGACTACTACGGTATAGCCAGTGTTTGTTCCACTTGCGGTGATAGGATCAGTAGGAAATACTGAAATATATGTTGGAATAAGACATGACAGGTCTACCTGTCCACTTGTGGCTGTTCCATTGGTGATAAAAGCTGGAGTCGTTGTGGGCAAACTAGGACAAGAATATGTATTGTTACTAAAAGAACCCTGGAATACCCCTCTGTTATCGGCCATCCTCTGACCGATACCGTTGAGTATCGCTTCTATGTTAGATTGACGCTGAGTGTTACGAGCTTGTGCGAACTGCTTGGCAGGGTTAATAGCGATGATGACGATAGAAGCAAGCACTGCGATAATGCCAATAACGACAAGTATCTCTATGAGAGTGAATCCTCGTGATAAGTATTGCTTACTTATTTTCATAAATATTTATTAATTATACACTAGCAAATTACAAAAACAATACACTATTGAGCAGGTATCGGATCTTGAGCAGGTGTTGCCACATCCCCTCCTTGTGGAGGAGGGGTGACTGCATCTTCAGATGCAGGCGGGGTGGTGACTTGTGGAGTATTAGACGGAGGAGTTGGAGTATCAATTACTGGAGGAATAGTAGGAGCAGGTGCCGGAGCAGAAGAAGCTTGACCAGTCAAAAGTCTATCAAGATCAGATTTCGTAATACAAGTCTCGTTCTTGTTCTC
>JBAXNK010000061.1:0-3818 GCA_037133845.1 bacterium | reverse complement strand
GGTGATGGTCGAATCCTCGCGGAGGCGCTCGACGTGCGCGAAGCGCCGCCCGTCCACCAGCGCGGGGAGCAGGAAACGGTGGAGGATGTCGTGGATCGGCTTGGTGTTGGGGCTGGTGCGCGTCACCGGGCAGGCCGCCGCCAGCCGCTCGACGATGCCGGTGTGGCGCGCAAACGCCGCCCACGGCACCGGGCCACGGTAGGGCGTGAGCGCATCCGCCGTGGTGCACAGCATGACCCGGCCGCCGCACCGGCCGTCGTGAACATAAAATCATTTACCTGCCGGGGGGAAGCTCGGGGCGCGCGGGAGTTAGCATACAAACCTCTGCCCAGCAAAAGCCTAGAGAAATGCCACGTCCGCCCAACTGCGCGTTTTAGGTTGATTGGATATTCCGCAGCAATCTGGAATTACTGACTTATCAGAAGCTTGGTAAGTTCATCAACAACATCATGCAAGATGGCAAGAAGGAGACTGCTCGCAAGGCTGTCTACAAGGCCTTTGACTTGATCAAGGAGAAGACTGGTAACCCAAATCCACTTGAAGTTTTCGATACTGCTATCAAGAACGCTGGCCCTATGGTAGAAGTCCGTTCTCGCCGTATCGGTGGTGCGAACTACCAGGTCCCTCGTGAAGTCCGTCCAGAGCGCCGCACAGCACTTGCTATGCGATGGATAATACTTGCTGCTCGCAGTAAGAAGGGTGCACCTATCCATGAGAAGCTTGCAGATGAACTAATACTCGCATCTAAGAACGAAGGTACAGCAGTCAAGAAGCGTGACGACACTCACAAGATGGCAGAGTCTAACAAGGCCTTTGCTCACTTTGCTTGGTAGGCTTACGCAAATATTTACTTTCTCAAAAATCCCCGAAAGGGGATTTTCTGTTGCTTTTTGTGCGCAAATATTATATGATATTATCATATTAATTTATCATATATTATATTTTATGACTACTTTATCTGTGCCGATATCAGGTGATCTAGAGAAATTCATTGAAGGAATGGTGAAGGCAGGTAAAGGCTCTAACAAAGCCGATGTTGTTCGTCGTGCTTTAAGGGAGTATGAGGAGAATGTGGCCCTAGAGAATATTCTTCAATCAGAAAGAGAATTTGCGCAGGGAAAGGGTTTGCGAGGGGATTTGCGAGTACTAGCCAAAAAATTCAAATAATATGATCGAAATAGTATACTCCCCATTCTTTGTACGCAAATTCAATAAGCTTGAAAATGGTCTACAGGAAGATGTATTACAAAAGATTGATTTATTCAAAAACAAGAAAAATCACAAAATGCTGGATGTACACAAACTTCATGGCAAATTCAAAGACTATTTTGGTTTTTCAGTGAATTACAAGTTTAGAATAGTATTTCGTCATGTTTCCAAGAACGAAGTGTTATTTACCGACATAGGCGGACATGAGATTTATAAATAAACTTGTGTTAGGCAAGACCTAGCACAACCAAGGCCACTGATCACTTCGCTGGGTAAGTCTTCTAAAATAGGTAATATTTACTGACAAGTGTCATTAGGTGTCCATATTGCCATGGCACGCGTTCCATCTACTGGGCTACCTGGGCAGATGGTCAAGTCTCGACCGTTCCTCGCAGGATCTTTAAATGATGCATACTTACTCACGTCTGTGTCTGTCATATCGGTAAGATTAAAATCAACTAATTTATATCCAGTCCCATCAAAAGAAGTGCCGTTCCAATAGGAGATATAGAAATAGCAATTTTGACTGTTTGTCACATCCATAGAAGGGTCTATGGGGAAAGAAGGCATGTATGTTGGCACTAGGCCTGGTATGACTAGGTTATTGGCTACAGCTGTACCTGCCCCGAAATAATTACACTGAGTATGCCAGTTTGTCGCTGGGTATGATCCGTTGTTGGTATAATAATTTTCAAGCGCTATTTGTATTTGGTGTAAATCAGATAATCTTCTCGCCACTCTGGATTTTTGACGAGCTGAACTTAAGGCAGATAAAACCACGCTACTGAGTAAGCTGATTATTGATATTACAACCAGAAGTTCTACTAATGTAAAACCAGATTTCTTTTTAGTAATCATACTTCATAATTATACAAGTATTTACGTTATTTTGCATGCACATCTGTATTTGCAAAATATACCCTTATGAGGTATATTGTTGTAAGCGCTCTTGGCGCTTTTTATTTACTTAATATACATATATGGAAAGAGATTATCCACTAGAAAAAGTTCGCAATTTTGGAATTATAGCCCACATCGATGCCGGCAAGACTACGACTACTGAGCGCGTGCTTTACTATACTGGCGTCTCTCACAAGATAGGTGAAGTGCACAACGGTGAGACTACTACTGACTGGATGGAACAGGAGAAGGAGCGTGGTATCACGATTACTTCAGCTGCGGTTACTTGTTTCTGGACTCCTACATATACATCTCCGACTGATAAATCTCGCAAACACCGTTTCAATATCATCGATACACCTGGACACATCGACTTTACCGTTGAGGTCAAGCGCTCACTTCGCGTGCTCGACGGAGCTGTAGTGGTTTTCGATGGAGTTGCTGGAGTTGAACCTCAGAGTGAGACTAACTGGCGCTATGCTGATGAGGCCAAGGTTCCTCGAATCTGTCTCGTGAACAAGCTTGATCGTACTGGTGCTTCATTTGAACACTCATACAAGACGATACTTGATCGTTTGAATAAGAACGCAGTTCGTATGCAGATCCCAATCGGACTTGAGGACAACTTCGAGGGTGTTGTTGATCTCTTGAAGATGAAGGCCTTTTACTTCGAAGGGGAGATGGGTAACAAGGTTATCGAGAAAGATATCCCAGAGAATTTGATGGCTGATGCCAAGAAATATCATGATGAGCTTATCGAGAAGATAGTCGAGCAGGACGACACTATCATGAGTGAGTACCTAGAAGGCAAGGTGCCAGACTTCGATACTTTGAAGTCCCTTATGCGCAAGGCGGTTATTGCCAACAATATCTTCCCAGTGTTTGCCGGTTCAGCGCTGAAGAACAAAGGGGTACAGCTAGTACTCGATGCCGTTGTTGACTACCTACCAAGCCCACTAGACATCCCAGCGATTACAGGTATCGATCCTAACACTGACGAGGAAGCCGTTCGCCATGCCTCAGATGAAGAGCCGTTTTCAGCGCTCGCATTCAAGGTCGCTACTGACCCATTCGTTGGACAGATTATATTCTTCCGAGTTTACTCTGGGACACTTTCTGCAGGTTCATACATTTACAATCCTCGTACTCGCAACAAAGAACGCATAGGTCGCATACTTCGTATGCATGCCAATGACCGTGAAGAGGTGAAGAAGGTATACGCTGGTGAGATCGCTGCTGCAGTTGGACTCAAGGACACCATCACATCAGACACTATGTGTGACGAAGACAAGCCTATAGAGCTCTACCGTATCGTATTCCCAGAGCCAGTTATATCTCTACGTGTTGAGCCAAAGACAAAGGCTGATCAAGAGAAGATGGGTATGGCACTGAACCGTCTTGCTCAGGAAGATCCGACTTTCCGTGTCAGTACTGATGCAGAGACTAACGAGACTATCATCGCAGGAATGGGAGAGCTTCACCTGGAGATCATCGTCGATCGTATGAAGCGTGAGTTCACAGTGGAGACCAATGTCGGCAAGCCTCAGGTTGCATACCGTGAGACTATCACCGGAGAAGCCTCGACAGAAGGTAAGTACATCAAGCAGTCTGGAGGTCGTGGTAACTATGGTCACGTGAAGATTAAGATCAAGCCTATGGACATGAACGTAGATCCAGATGATGTGCCTCGTAACACAAAGCGTGAGAAG
>JBAXNK010000060.1:0-3848 GCA_037133845.1 bacterium | reverse complement strand
GTGGAAGACTTTCTCGGCAGGACCGGTCATCAATATCTCTCCCTGACCATTCTCGGAAAATTTGAGGACTCCACCTGGCAATTCTATCTCTATATTTTTATCTACTAGGTCAGCTTTACGAGCAAGAGCATAAACACCGGTTGCTCCTGTGCCACATGCAAGCGTCACCCCCGAGCCTCGCTCCCAGACTTTCATCTTTATATATTTTCTATTTACAAATTGCGCCAATTCTACGTTTATCTTATTGGGGAAAAGCGTACTATTTTCAACTTTTGGCCCTACTTTACTAATATCATAGCTGTCCAAATCTTTCACAAAAGAAATGGCATGGGGATTACCGACGGACACAAAGTTAAATTCCAAGCCACTTAGAATCTTCGTCTTGGACGGGAAGTCTTTATGGATGAACATGGGTTTACCCATATTTACTTCATAATTATTCTTTTTTACTTTTATCTCCTTTGCCCCGGCTCGAGTACCCACTATAATATCTTTCTTTTTGCTTTTTACTATTTCCAAGTAGAGTCTTGCCGTACAGCGTATACCATTCGCACAAAGTTCAGCAGTAGTACCATCACTATTATAATAGTTCATAAAGCAGTCAGCTCCCTTGGACTTCTCTATCAGTATCAATCCATCTGCCCCCACTCCAAAGTGCCTATCACAAAGAGCCCGAATCTGCTTAGCACTCAGCTTGATTCCCCCTTTCAGATTATCAATCATCACGAAGTCATTCCCTAGACCGTGCATTTTTGTAATCTCTATATTCATATTTATATTATTCGAGAATTGCCTTTATGCGACGAATACCCGCAGCTACGGCTTCCTCCTTCTGTATCTTGAAGTGCCCAAGCTCGCGGGTGTTTCCCACATGTGGGCCTCCGCAAAATTCTTTAGATATAGTTTGTCTATTAGCACTTTCGATGAAGTACACAGACACAACCTCAGGATACTTGGCACCGAATTCCATCTGAGCCCCCAGCTTCTCTGCATCTACTAGTGGCATTTCCTTTCGTACAACGTTGAGCTCTGATTCTATCTTGTCATTAACCCAAGCTTCCACTTTCTGCTTCTCTTCATCTGTGAGCTTATGATCACACAGGAAGTCCATACGTAGGCGCTCTTCGGTAATGTTACTCCCGCGCTGCTTGATATCAGGATTCACTATCGCCTGAAGTCCAGCGAGTAACAAGTGGTGCGCAGTATGTAGACGAATAGTCTTGTCATTGTGATTTGCAAGTCCGCCCTTGAACATGCCAGCAGATGCAGTCTGAGAAAGCTTCTGATGTTCATCCATCTTCTTGTGGAAGTCCTCCATATCGATAGTCTTACCATTCTCCTTCGCAAGCTCGAGTGTGAGCTCTATAGGGAAGCCGTATGTAGTGAAAAGTACGAATGGATCGGTGCCTTTTTCAAATTCCTTAAGACCGTGTTCAAGAGTAAGGAGGAATTTTTCTTTCTCTTCTTCTATAACTTCAGCTATTTGGGAAGTCTTTAATTCAGGATAAGAACTAGCGTAAATTCCACTAAAGACAGTGACTAGTGCGTCCACTGAGTAATTCTCTAATCCAATATTCTTCATCTGCATAACAGCACGACGAATCACTCTCCTTAGAATATATCCACGTCCAGTATTAGTAGGACTTACACCATCACAAACCATAAAAATACTTGTTCGAATGTGGTCAGCAATAATGCGAGCAGATCTCTCGTTATAATTCTTAGCTTCACTTTTTATTAAATCCATTACTGGCTTGAACAAATCAGTATCAAAAATATTATTCTTCCCCTGTACAGCCATAACAACTCTCTCAAGTCCTGAACCGGTATCAACATTCTGACTTGGAAGCTGTCCTACTACTTTTCCGCTCTTCTTTTCAAACTGCATAAAAACATCATTCCAGATTTCAACGAGCTCCTGCTTATCATCTGCTTCTATGTATTCTTCTAAAGTTAAGCCCTTATTAAGCTTGCCAGTGAGGTCATAGAACATCTCAGTATCAGGACCACAAGGACCATTCTCACCTACCTCCCACCAGTTCTTACTTGCTGGACGGAAATAAATACGTTCGCCAGAAATATTATTATCTTCAAAAATTTTCTTCCATATCATTGCTGCTTCTTCATCCCTAGGAGCATCTTCATTGCCCTCAAAAGCCGTCACGTATAGACGTGTTGGATCAAGACCAAGACCTTCTTCTTTTGAAGTTAAGAATTCATAACTCCATTTAATAGCATCTTCTTTAAAGTAATCACCGAGTGACCAGTTGCCGAGCATCTCGAAGAACGTATCATGAGTATTGTCTCCGACTTCATCTATATCTTGAGTGCGCACGCACTTCTGAGCATTTACCAGGCGAGTTCCCATTGGGTGCTTCTGGCCCATCAAGTAAGGCACAAGTGGCTGCATGCCAGCGGTATTGAAAAGGACCGAAGGATCGTTCTCGGGCACGAGCGAAGCAGAAGGGATGATCTTGTGACCCCTTTTCTCGAAAAACTTCAGAAATCTAGAGCGTATTTCGTCTGATTGCATAGGCGGACATTATAGCAAAAAAGTTAAAAATTAGAAAATTAGAAAATTAGAAAATTAGAAAATTAGAAAATTAGAAAATTGTTCTACTACCTAGAGAGTGTGATCTTCTTTGAAAGACTTTATCTTCTTTAGCTGTTCTTCTATCATCCACAACACACTGAATACAAAGATTGTCATGATAGTTGCGATAAAAGCAATACTATATAGACCAAACCCAGCCGCCATACCAATACCAGAGCAGACCCAGAGTCCAGTTGCAGTGGTGAGTCCAACCATGTGAGAGTCTTTAGAGAATATCAGACCAGTGCCCAGGAATCCAACTCCGAGAACAATCTGAGATACAATCACGAGAGGGTTCATACCATTGAAATGCGAGTATATCTTGATGGCCTCGTTAGAGATAGACACGAAGAGTGCTGACCCCATGGATACTAATGCATAGGTCCGCATCCCTGCAGTCTTGTGGGCCCAAAGGCGCTCAAGACCAATGATCATACCGAGTAATAATGCGACGAAAAGATTAACAATAATATCTGCTGTGCCCGCATCAAAAAAATTTTGCATATTCATATGCCTAGTATTATACCAAACCTATATTACAACGCCACCCCCAAGACAGATGTCACCATCATACACGACGATAGATTGCCCCGGAGAAACTAGTACCGTACTCTTGAATATTATATTTGCAGTATCACCACCAGTTATCTCTACATCGCAAGCTAAAAGCTCGCCATGATAGCGGATCTGCGCCTTTGCCCCAAGGACTGTCCTCGGGAGGATTCCGAGGTTGGTATTTTTGAGTTTTACTTCTCCTCCTGCCTGAGGAGGAGTGCCCGAAGGGCGAGGTGGTGGGAGCTCTTTGGATACACCACCCCCTGCCCCCTCCTCCACAAGGAGGGGAGCTTTAGGAGAGACAGTTACCGTATTCTTCTTCACATCTTTCGCAACCACATACATAGGCTTGTCATTCACAGAATGCTTGGTGATAGTGAATCCGTGACGTTCGCCTAGTGTGAGGAATACAGCTCCATCGTGAAAGCCAATGGCATTACCGCTCTCATCTAGCACCTCACCTTTCACCTCTTTAATATAATGCTTCAAGAAATCTTTCATATCAAGCGGACCCAAGAAGCAGACACCTTGGCTATCTTTCTTCGTGGCCGTTGGGAGCTTGTATTTATCTGCCAATTTACGAACTTGAGTCTTCTTCAAATGTCCGATGGGGAAAATAGTGTGGGCCAAATCTTCTTGATTTAAAGTCCAGAGGAAGTATGACTGGTCTTTTGATTCATCTGGAGATTTTGCAAGTCTG
>JBAXNK010000059.1:0-4170 GCA_037133845.1 bacterium | reverse complement strand
ACTCGTTCGTTAACGCTAATTCAGTTTCAGCCACGTTTCCTTCCCCTTCTTTGTTGATCAAAGCTTTTAAAGAGCGATTGAGATTTGCCCTTTTTCCACAATACTAGTCTAAACGCTCCAAAAAGCAAGCCTCCTATATTTTCCCCTTGGCTACCTTCAGCACATTCTGCAATAGGAACGCCACGGTCACAGGACCTACTCCACCAGGAGTCCGTGACACATATGAGGCCACACCTTGCACAGAATCGAAGTCTACATCACCGATGACTCCCCCATCTTCTTCACTTGTGCCAGCATCGATGATGACTGCGCCCTCTTTGATCATATCGCCTTTTATGAACTTACCTTGGCCGATGGCAGAGATAATCACATCAGCACTTTTTATAATTTCATTCTTGTTTTCCGTGCCACGCGCTACTTTCATCACTTTCAGACCCTTCTCTTCTAGCAGATGCGTCACTGGCTTCCCTACAAGTATGCCCTGGCCGAGCATGACAACATTCTTGTCAGACAAATTTAAGTTAACGGATTCAAGCACCTTCATGCAAGCAAGCGCGGTTGGGTACTTTAATCCATCTTCTCCATCGTAGAACCTTTGACTATTGACACTGCCCAGACAGTCTACGTCGAGAGTGGGAGCGATAGCATCCAGAACCATACTCTTATTGATATGACTCGGAAGTGGGAGCTGTACGATGATCCCACACATATGCGGAACTCTGTTTAGGTTCTCTATCTCTTCCACTAGTGCTTCTGTAGTAATTGATTCAGGGAATTCTGCAGTGCGGAACTTAATACCGACAGACTCGGCCACTCGCGCCTTCATGCGAACATAGGACGCCGAGACTAAGTCACTACCCACAAGGATGTCGCAGAATATGGGGGTTAATGGTAAAGACTCTACTTCACTTTTAATTTGAGCGAGGATGTCTTCTTTTATTTTGTTGCCATTTATGATTTGTGTTTGCATGGTGTTTCGTTTTATTTTTCTTTCCCCTCTCCTTAATGTAAGGAGAGGGGGCAGGGGGTGAGGTTATATCCCCAAGAATTCATTCCTCATATCGTCTTTGTGCGCGACGCGCTTGTAGCGGTTCATACCCATCAAGATCCCCAGTCCTATGAACTCTGTGACTAAGTGCGATCCACCATAGCTCATGAATGGCAGAGTGATCCCCGTGACTGGCATGATGCCGATGTTCATCCCGATATTAATTATGAAGTGACTCATAAAGTATATCGCAAGTCCGAGTCCATAAAGTATCTCAAAATTCGTACTACCTAGCATCGCTATGTGCAAGATGCGCCATATGATAAGTCCAAGTAGCAAGAAAAGCAACCCGACACCGACTAGTCCCCACTCCTCAGCATAAGCTGCAAAGATGAAGTCCGTCTGGTACTCTGGTAGGAACTTCAAGCGTGACTGAGTACCGAAGCCTACACCCTTGCCGAGCAGCTGCCCACTCCCTACTGCGATAGTTGATTGGTAGACATTGTAGCCAGTGCCGTGGATGTTCGAGAGTGGCTGGATGAAGTTGACAATACGAGCTTTCTGATAAGGCTTAAAAACGAATCCCCACAGCAAGACAAATGCTACAGCACCGATACCAGCGACGATAAAGAAGTGCTTGCGTGAGATCCCAGAGACAAGTGTCATCCCGAACCATACGAAGAATATGATCATCGCACTACCGAAGTCAGGCTGTAGGAATACGAGGGTGAAAGGTATGAATGCATACAGCGCCGAGATGAGTATGTGCTTGAAGTTATCGATCTCGATATGTCGACGTGAGAAATACTTGGCCAAGATGAGTATCACCACGAGCTTCATCATGTCAGAGGGCTGGAAAGATATCCCTCCAAGTGAGAACCAGCTCTTGGCACCGTTACTGGTGTGACCTGCGATAAACAGGAGTATGAGAAGACCTGAGAAGAAAGCAAAAAGCCACATCAGCACATCTGTACGCTTGAGAAAGCGGAAATCAATATATGAGAATATGAAAAGGATCGAGAAAGAAATAATGATCCAGACTAGCTGGTGTGCAAAGTAAGGCGTGTCCTCAGTGAAAGACTTCATGGTGATGAGCCCTGCACCGCACACAGGTAGCAAGAAGAGCGCTAGCAACCAATCAACTTTAGGGAAATCAATTTTCATTTTAGAATGAGACACTGAAAGGATTAATCTGAGTCAGGATATCTTCAGTGACAGGGGTACTCGCGAGCGTATTCGGCCAAGTGAACAGAAGCAGCGCGCTACTATTACTAGTAAGTGCATCCTTGTGAGTTTTAGACACATTGATAGCATTGTGATCAGCATCGTACAGTATAGCTACAACATCAAACCCTGGGAGGTCGTAGATCGAATCATTGTTGATACTGGCAGTCAGAGTCGGTGAATCATTACCCTTGTCAAAGACAATACTGCCTATGCGGACAGGTAGAGTCTGCAGTGTTGGAGCACGCTTGACCCAAGTAAGGGCCGAAGTGAAGCTAAAAGACACACTGTGTATCTGATTGTCACCTGCGTCGAAACGAGGTTCGAATATCGCAAGATCTTGGTTTGGAGGGATGAAAGTCTCACCTTCACGACGACCGATAAGCTTGTTTTTAGTATCGTAAACTTTAAATTCATAAGTAGCATTCATCACTCCAGAAGCCTTGTTCTGGTTCTCTATCATCGCGGCTAGATTGTAGATACTGCCAGTCACAGGGAAAGCGCGGCTCCATAGAACCACAGGGTCAGATACCTGGACGGTACACAGCTTATTGCAAGGACCACCGCAGTCAACACCGATCTCGCCACCATTTTGCGCACCGTCACTACAAGATGGTGCTTTCGTGATGATAGGATACACGAAAATACTCGCGACAAATAAAATCACAAGGAAGATACCTAGTATGTATTGTGCTTGTCTTCGTGATGCCCAGGACATATGTGCGTATAGTATAGCAAAATCCCGCTCCATTATGAAGCGGGGTTTTGAATCAAGTGCTTAGTGTTGGCGACAACCTACTTTTGCCATAAAGACTATCATCGGCTCAACAAGGCTTAACTTCTGTGTTCGGAATGAGAACAGGTGTGGCCCCTGCGATGAATCACCAACACTAAAAACTCGATCCTCAGGTACATAATACCTGAAAACTGAATGCTGCTCGCCCCGTACTGAACTTGTTCTAGTTCGGGGTAATACAAAACGCAATGATATGATTTTCACATTTCCTAATAGGAATCGAACGATTAGTACACCTCGGCTGATACATTACTGTATTTACACCTAGTGCCTATCAACCTAATCATCTCTTAGGTTTCTCAAACGATTCCTTATCTTGAAGTTGGCTTCGTTCTTAGATGCTTTCAGAACTTATCCATTCCCGACATAGCTACTGGGCAGTCCACTTGGCAGTAGAGCCCACACACCAGAGGTCAGTCCACTCCGGTCCTCTCGTACTAAGAGCAGATCTTCTCAAGAATCAACGCCTGCAGTAGATAGGAGACCAACCTGTCTCACGCATCTGTATTTTACTTCCCCATTGTTAGCGTTATCATAACAATGACAGAACCTCAATTGCTTGAGGGATTGGACTATATATTCTTATATTTCTATAAGGTTGGTTTTTAGTCTCTACAAGGCAAATCTTTTTACAGAAATCCTCTCGGTATTGCCCTTCGTCGTTCTCGCGAACTCCTCAGGATTTCACCGATAACCCCAACTTCATATACTGATTATCAAGTCAGTACACCGCCGTGACTGTACTACTGTACAGCGTGGTCTTAATCTCAGATTAAAACAGTTATAGAAGAATCTCTTCTTCTTTTGTTCCTCAATTGGTTCAAACTGTTAAACATACAAATTGCTTTGTACCCTTAACGGTTTGAACCCAGCTCGCGTACCTTTTTAATTAGCGAACAGCTAAACCCTTGGTAGCTTCTCCACCACCAGGATAAGGTGAGCCGACATCGAGGTGCCGAACTCCGCCGTCGATATGAACTCTTGGGCGGAACTAGCCTGTTATCCCTAGAGTAGCTTTTATCCGTTAATCTTCATCCGCATCTAATGCGAAATGTCGGTTCACTATGTTCCACTTTCGTGTCTGCTTGACATGTCCGTCTTACAGTTAAGCCAGCTTGTGCCATTACACTATCGGCACGGTTTCCATTCGCGCCTAGCTGAC
>JBAXNK010000058.1:0-4286 GCA_037133845.1 bacterium | reverse complement strand
GTAACATATTCTTCTCTGAGAAGGATGGCACTTTGGCCGCCGCCGCATCTATCACTTCTGGATTCAAGGTGGCGCTCAAGACCGCTGATGTGATTGACCCAGAAGGACTTTACAATGCGCTTGCTCCGTATCTGACTATGGATCACGATGCATTCATGACCCATGCGACCAAGAAGAATGATCCATACGAAGAAGTCGCTACTCATCTGACTCGTGAAAAGGCTAATAATATCGAAGCTCTCAAGGCCCCAGGTGTCACCATATATAAAGACAACTGGCGCTCATATCCAGGCGGAAGTCTGGCGTCGCACGATATAGGATTCATAGCTTATAATGACAAGAATGAAAAGGTAGGGCAGTATGGGATAGAGCGCTTTTATAACGATATACTTTCCAAGTCGAAAGATGAGGCTTATGTGAATGTATTTGCAGAAGTATTCTCCAATATCCGTGACTCAGTGGGTGAGAGTCGAAGCCAGGGTGATGTGGTCACGACCATAGAGCCGTCGCTTCAGCACGTGCTCGAGCAGGAACTCGGTACTGCTATGACCAAATGGAATGCAGATCTAGCCGGGGGTATCATCATCAATCCCAACACTGGTGAGATCTACGCCATGGCATCACTGCCAGAATTTGACCTGAATGATTTCGCCTCGGCACCTAAAGATATATATCGCAATCCGAACGTCGAGAGCGTTTTCGAATTTGGTTCCGTTATCAAGCCACTCGTGATGTCAGCAGCGCTGAACGAAGGTGTAGTGACTCCAGAGACGACCTATATAGATAAGGGCTCTGTAACAGTGAACAAGAAGGTCATAAGTAACTTCGACAAGAAAGCTCGAGGTCTTGCGACTATGCAGACGGTGCTTGATCAGTCGCTCAATACTGGGATGGTCTTTGTAGAGAGCAAGCTGGGGAATGATCGTTTCCGTAAATACATGAAGGCTTATGGTATAGGTGAGAAGACTGGTATCGATCTGCCGAGTGAGACTTCAGGCTTGATCAAGAATCTCGAGAGTCCTCGCGATATCGAGTACGCCAACGCTTCTTTCGGTCAGGGTATAGCGCTCACTCCAGTAGAAGCCGTACGCGCTTTCTCATCTATAGCCAACGGTGGCTATCTAGTGACTCCGCATATCGGTAAAGAGATCAAATACGAAGAAGGTACATCGAAAGCACTCACATTCCCAAAGGGAACAGACCAGTTAATAAAAAGCGAAACTTCTGATACTATTACACGTATGCTCGTCCATGTGTTCGAGGCCTATGACTCTGGCGCCCACAAGATGGAGCATTATAGCATAGCCAGTAAGACTGGTACGGCGCAGATAGCCCTTGAGAGCGGTCGCGGGTACTATCCAGACCGGCACACTCACTCTTTCTTCGGATACTTCCCGGCTTATGATCCCAAGTTCCTAGTGTTCATGTATATAAAGAATCCAAAGCAGGTCAAGTACGCGTCACAGACACTGATTCCACCATTCGTCGACCTAGCCAAGTTCATCCTCAATTATTATAACGTCCCACCTGATAGATAAAATATATGAAAGAAATTTTTAAAAAAATAGTTGTCACAATTATCACTTGGGAAGCGAGGCTAATACTTAAGCGATACAAGCCGAAAGTAATCGCCATCACTGGGTCAGTGGGTAAGACTTCCACCAAGGATGCGATATTTACAGTACTTTCTAAATTCAAAACTGTTCGCAAGAGTGAGAAGAGTTTCAACAGCGAGATCGGTATACCCCTGACTATCCTCGGAGTACCCAATGCTTGGAGCAGCGTCTACTCATGGATCATGAATATATTGCATGGACTTCTACTCATAGTATTTAAAAGAAATTATCCAGAGTATCTAGTTCTTGAAGTGGGTGCTGGTAAGCCAGGGGATATCAAGAACGTAGCCCCATGGCTTGCTCCTGATGTAGTAGTAATAACTTCATTCCCAGACAAGCCTGTGCATGTAGAGTTCTTCCAGAGTGTCGAGCATATCATCGAAGAGAAGAGTGCTCTGGCACAAGCTATCAAGGCTGATGGGACACTTGTGCTCAATCATGATGATGACAAGGTCTATGCGCTCCATGGTAAGACTAACTGTCAGACCGTCTCATATGGCTTCCATGAGAATGCGACATATCATGCTACGCACCCGACCTATTTGTTTAAAGATGTAGATGGCATGACTATCCCAGACGGTATCAACTTCAAGCTCGAGTATAAAGGCAATACTTTCCCAGTGCATCTACCCCATGTGATAGCGATGCACTTTGCAGGGCAATCACTTGCGAGTATTGCGGTTGCTTCAAGTCTAGGGTGTGACCTACTCACATCGATCAATGCCATATCGGAATTCAAGGCTCCACCAGGTAGACTAAATCCACTCGAAGGTATCAATAAATCTGTGATCATCGATGATACCTACAATTCTTCACTAATAGCGCTCATGGCTGCCATTGGTGTCTTGGGTGAGATGAAAGGTAATCGTCGTATCGCAGTGCTTGGTGATATGCTTGAACTCGGAAAGTTTACAGACGAAGCTCATAGGGAAGCTGGGGAGAAGATTGTAGGAGTCGCGGACATACTTGTAACTGTTGGGCCACGCTCTCGGTCCATAGACTCTGGTGCCGTATCCAAAGGCTTCCCAGAGGCCAACATCCATCACTTCGAGAGCTCTGATAGCGCCTCAGACTACCTCACCAGGCTCGTCCGCCAGGGCGATATAGTGCTACTGAAGGGTTCGCAGGGGGTACGCTTAGAACGCGCTGTAGAGGCCATTATGGCCCATCCAGAGCTCAAATCCGAGCTTCTCTGCCGTCAGGACAAGGAGTGGAAGAATAGGTAATTTTGTTTAGTTTTGGGACCTCTTTTCTACTGAGAAATACAGGCACCCTAACATCGCAAATATGAATACTAGTATCCCGAAATCTCGAAAAGCAGAGGAGATAGCCTCTGTGTTTTGGATTACTCCCATGCGAGTGAGTAGGAATGCCCAATCATGGTTAGATCCATCGCCCCCGAGCAGCGGCAATTGCTGCACTATGGAGTCTCCCATATAGGTAGCGACGTTGAGGATGTTCTGTCCTACCCAGAAGAGTACGATAGATGCAGAGTAGTACTCACGACGCAGGAAGAAGTATCCAGTAAATACACAAGGGATCAGTATCTGATTCAGCGACCCACCGAGGACTGTGATGAACTCTCCAAAGAAAGAGAAGATCCAATGTCCTGCTTCGTGTATGAGTAGGTCAACTCCGTCTATCATATTCCAATTCTCATTCATATGGTACGGATCACTCTGGATGTAGTATATGTAGTAGATAGTTATAACTATAGCAAAGCCAAGCTTCCAGTAGTTGATTTTATTTTTATCCATGACTTACATTATATCAGTTCTCTATGCACATTTGAATTCCTAGTTAATATATTGTAATTAGGTTATCATAAAGACTAATGAAGAAGATTATTTTAAACACTTTCATATTGTTAATTTTTGTATCTTTAGGCACAAAGAGCGTCTTTGCAGAATCTCCTTCAATATCAACCTTTCCATCGATAATACTGCAAGGTGATCCTGTGCTCGTGCAGATAAATGGAGTGGCTGATGCTTCGTCTGTAAAGAGCATAACTTTTGGTAAAAAGATTATTGGAATCTTTCTATATAAAAATAAACCGAGTGCGCTCATTGGAATAGATTTACTGAAGAAGGTAGGGAATTATGATGTCACCGCCAAACTCTCTGACGGTAGTACTATTAAGTCTACTATCACAGTAGGGGCGAGAGATGTAGTAGATGAGCCCATGGGTATACCGGAGAAGCTCGGTGGCAACACGCAAGCAAGTGCGGATAAACTCGTCAGTACTCTTACTGCAGAGAAGGCGGCGATATCAACATTAAAGTCTAGTAAAACAGCTCTCTGGACTGACAAATTCATAGCTCCACTTACGAAGATAGTGGTGACGGATCCATATGGCAATTCCAGGAAGACTGGTGGCTATGCTATCGCTCACAAGGGGGTAGACTATCGTGCTCCTGTAGGTACTGAGGTGCTCGCTACGAATAGCGGAGTGGTAAGAGTCGCCAAGAGCTATCGCAACTATGGCAAGACGGTGTTCATTGATCATGGCCAGGGCCTCATGAGCTCGTATCTGCACCTATCAAAGATCAAAGTGAAAATCGGTCAGAAAGTAAAGATCGGTCAAGCGATAGGCCTCGCTGGAGATACAGGCTACACCTATGGCGCGCACCTACACTTCGGAATCCGCATAAACGACATCGCCATTGACCC
>JBAXNK010000057.1:0-4327 GCA_037133845.1 bacterium | reverse complement strand
GCCTCGGCGAACCGAACATGTAGCCAAGATCGCAATCGCCCCCTTCTTCCGCTTACGGCTTCGCACTGACGGCCTTGAAAATGGTCCAGTCTTCGGTGATAGCGAATCTGCAACCCCACAGGCCGTACTCCTCCTTGACCGAAGCCATAAAGAAGTCCAGGACCGCATGGTACTTCGCATGAACCGCTTCGGCTTCGACGATCTTGTCCGTGATCAGCTTGGTTTTGCGACCCGACCGAGCCTCGCGAATCATGCCCTGGTACGACACTTCGAGATCATGTGCGACTGCGTACAGCCGTTGCAGATCGTCGCTTACCTTCCCCACTTCTTCGGCGCCTTCGCCAGCTGACGGGTTGCCGATTTTGGGGATCGTTGTCACCCCCGCCATCTGCTCCGTAATCCACTTCATGAGTTTCAAGTTCATTTGGGTTTTTCCTTGTCCTTGTTGATTCTTTAGATCCCCCTGTCTGGGAGATCGTTGATACAGAACCTTCTTCATTTGGTACATTAGCATATACTTGACATAAAGTCAATATACTTGTACTTACTATTTTAGGGCTTAATTTAGAAAGCTTTTTCTATGGATTGGAGTCACTCCATGATTCTTGATCGCTTCATAGTGGGCAGATGTGCCATAGCCTGAATGCTTCTCAAATCCATAGCCTGGATACTCCTCTGAAAATTTACTCATGACTTTATCACGCGAGACTTTGGCGACAATAGATGCACACGAGATCACAGGATGTAGTTCGTCCCCTTTTATGATCGTCTCTTGATGCATAAATTCCTCACCAGCTTTCAATCCCCCATCCAGATACACAGAAACTTCCTCGGGATTCTGCGCGACTTTTGCAAGTGAAGAATTCAGCGCCTTCTTGATACATTTACTGATACCAAACTTGTCGATATTGTCAGCCGACACATAGGACACACAGTAGTCGCACTCACCTAAGTCCTTCTTTGATTTTAAATATTTGAACCATTTCCCTCTCTGGATCTTCGAGAGCTTCTTGGAATCCTTCAGTTTAGGGAGCTTATCCTCTGGAGAAATTTTATCGAAAAAGTCAGGATGGCAAAGGAAGGCGCAGACGGCCACAGGGCCCGCTATCGGCCCTCTCCCTACCTCATCTATGCCTACTATGTATTTCATAATTTTAATTCTAACACACCTACAAGAACTAGCTCTTCTAAAAGGGCACGCAAATTTAGAGCTCTAAATTTGCTCAGTGTTCGTCTCGACAGACTCACAAGCCCCTTTTATAAGACTATTTCTTTACGGTGTTATAAATAAAACACAAAATAGTCCTTAAGAAAAGGCTTACGGAGGCCGACGGGCCGAGTACGAGCAAATTTTTCAACAGAAAAATATTGTGTCCTTTTCGAAAGGAGCTATTTTTGAGTTTTATTTAGTGCATTATTCCATATGCTATATAGATTACTATATAACAACAGCACTCGGACAGTAACAAATCAAATTTGCATTTGTTTGTTATGCTCCTCCTTTGTTGTTATAATGCCCGCATGAGTTCAAAATTCGTCCACCTTCATACCCACTCGCACTATTCCCTGCTTGACGGATTGTCCAAGATTCCCGACATGGTAGAGCGCGCTGTAAAGCACGGCATGACGTCCCTTGCCATCACTGACCACGGCTCTATGTATGGCTCTATAGAGCTCTACAAGGAGTGCAAGAAGGCAGGAATCAAGCCGATCATCGGAGTCGAGGTATACGTCGCAGAAAGAGGCCGAGCTGACCGCGAGCCTGGAGTCGACAATAAGCGCTATCACTAGATATTACTTGCAAAGAACATCCAAGGTTACAAGAACTTGATGAGGCTAGTCAGTATCGCGAACCTCGAAGGCTACTACTACAAGCCCAGAGTCGATAAAGAGATCCTCCGCCAATACCACGAAGGTATCATCGCCCTTTCTGGATGTATGGGTGGCCAGCTATCACGAGCGGTACTTGCAGGCAACACAGAGCGCGCAGAAGAGCTTATCCATGAACACCAAGATATCTTCGGCAAAGAGAACTATTTCATCGAGCTCCAATCGCACCCACATATCGAGGGGGACAAGAAGCTCCGTGAAGCTCTTATCGAGCTTGCACGTAAATTCAAAATTCCCGTAGTCGCCACACAAGACTCACACTACCTATGCCCCGAGGATCACGAAGCTCACCATACCCTACTACAGATAAACACCGTTGCACAAGCGAATGACGCTGGCCAGTTCGAATTCTCTGATGACGACTTCTCCCTTATCGACGAGAAAACAGCCAAGAAGTACTTCGCAGACATCCCAGAGGCTGTCGAGAACACGATGCTCGTCGCTGATATGTGTGAAGACTACGATCTAGAGCTAGGGAAGGCATACTTCCCTGACTTCCCGATAGAAGAAGGCAAGACCGCAGACGAGATGCTCCGCGATCAAGCGGAGCTTGGGTTTAAATTCCGAGACCTAGAGAAGACAGCTGTGTATGCAGACCGTCTAGAATACGAGCTAGGTATTATCAAGCAGAAGGGCTACCCTACCTACTTCCTCGTAGTGGGGGACTTACTGCGCTATGCTCACGAGAATGGAATACTTACGAATATCAGAGGCTCAGTCGCAGGGTCACTGACTACTTACCTGATCGGTATCACCAATGTCGACCCTATCGCATACAAGCTCCCCTTCGAGCGATTCCTGAACCCTGAGCGTCCATCCCTGCCTGATATAGATATGGACTTCGCTGATAACAGGCGTGACGAGATGATCGCTTATGCCAGACAGAAATACGGGCAAGATAAAGTAGCTCAAATCGGTACTTTCGGTACCATGATGGCTAAAGGCTCTGTCCGCGATGTGGCTCGAGCACTCGGCTATCCCTACAACATAGGTGATAGGATATCGAACATGATTCCTCTTGGATCACAAGGTTCAGCTATGACGATCGATCACGCCATGGAGTTAGTACCCGAGCTCAAGAAGGCCTACAAAGAAGAGCCTGACACCAAGAAGATCATAGATCTCGCCAAGAAGATGGAGGGCTGTGTCCGCCACATCTCCGTGCACGCGGCAGGAGTCGTGATCGCACCTCGCCCGATCTATGAATTCTCGCCAGTACAGTACGATCCCAAAAGCAACAACGAAGACGGCAAGATCATCACTCAGTACGACATGTACAACATCGAGGACGCAGGCCTTCCAAAGTTCGACTTCCTGGGAATTCGTAACTTATCGATACTCTCACTCGCGGTCAAGCTTGTAAAGCAGATTCACAATATAGATATCGATATAGACAAAGTAGACCTTAACGACAAGAAGACTTTCGCAATGCTTGCTCGCGGAGAGACCATGGGCCTCTTCCAGCTCAATGGATCTGGTATGACTCGATACCTCAAAGAGCTCAAGCCCTCAACTATACACGACATCAACGCTATGGTGGCTCTCTACCGCCCAGGCCCGATGGAGACTATCCCTGAATACATCGAGCGTAAACACAACCCGCGTAAAGTCGTCTATGCAGACCCTCGCATGAAAGAGTACCTCGAGTTCTCCAACGGTCTGCTCGTCTATCAGGATGACGTGCTCATGACCTCGATCAAGCTCGGAGGATATAGCTGGCTTGATGCTGACAAGCTACGTAAAGCCATGGGTAAGAAGATCCCGGAAGTCATGGAGGCAGAGAAAGGTAAGCTCATCAAAGGATTCATGGAGTATGGCAAACTATCCAAACAACTCTCGGAGAAGCTCTGGACTCTGATCGAGCCTTTTGCTGCTTATGGATTCGGTAAGGCTCATGCTGCAAGCTATGGCCGTGTCGCCTACCAGACTGCGTATATGAAGGCGAACTATCCAGTCGAGTACATGACCGCCATCATGACTTCTGAATCTGGTGATATAGAGAAGGTAGCTGAAATCGTACATGAATGCGAGAAGATGGGTATCAAAGTCCTCCCTCCAAATGTAAATGATAGCTACGGGGGATTCACTGTGATAGTAGGATCCAATCACGAAGAAGGCCGGACTATCCGTTTCGGACTCTACACCATCAAGAACCTAGGCACTGATATATCCGATGCCATCATCGAGGAGCGCAAGCGAGCAGGTAAATTCAAGTCACTCTCTGACTTCTTCGAGCGCATCAATCACAAGAATCTGAACAAGAAGTCCGTGGAAGCACTGGCCAAGAGTGGTGCGATGGATGACCTAGGGTCACGTGCCAATATCCTAGGCAACTTGGAGACTCTACTTGCCTTCAATAAAGAATCCCGTGGTACAAGTGCCCAGGAGTCACTATTTGGAGCTATCGGTGGGATAGAAGTTAAATTGTCATTAGTAA
>JBAXNK010000056.1:0-4392 GCA_037133845.1 bacterium | reverse complement strand
GGCGAGCATTCTCGATGATTGTTCCGAAGCACTCGACTCGAGGATCGTCTGATATATCTGCATCCTCGTTATCTTCTCGGCCAGTGATTCGATGAGTGCATTCATATCTCCTTCGAATAAGTATTCAGTCTGCGTAATCTTGTTTTCATTCTTGAGAGTATCGCTTGCTTCGTCTATGAAATCTTTTAGTTCTTCTTTGGATATAGGTAGTATTTTCCGAACGTTTGCCTTCTGTGTGAGTGCTGATACGAAGTCTGTGTAGACGACGTAAACAGATTTGTACTTGTTGGATTTGTAGTCACCGATGATGAGCCTTGATAGTGGGGTGATGTCCGAGAGCGTGCTGTTGTCTGGCATGTCGATGAATGAAGCTACGATGTTTATACCGAGTCTGCGCATTGAGCCGTCACCCTTCTTACCTATGGTTATCATCTCTACGCTATCCCCGCCTTCAGATTCTGTCAGGTGCTTCAGAAGTACCGTAGCAGTTTTAATAGCTTGAGCATTGTAAGCTCCACATAGGCCACTATTGGACGTGATGAGTACCACTAGATTCTTGCCGATGACCTTGCTGTCAGCATCCTCATCTGGACCGTTGGCAAAGAATACGCTCTTGATCTGGTTTGTAGATTCGGATATAGACTTCAGCATCTCCCAAGAATACCCAGAGTATAGTCGTGAAGCTACAGCATGACTAACTGCGCGCTTCATCTTCGAAGCTGCCACGAGCTCCATAGCTTTCGTGATCTTCTTCGTGTTCTTCACACTCTTTATTCTTTGTTTAATTTCTTTAGTCCCTGCCATATGTTAATTACTTGAAAGAAGTTTTGAAGTCTTCAATTGCTTTCTTGAGGCTTGCTTCAGATTCGTCTGTCCACATCTTCTTCTCTGTGACATCTTTGTAGAAGTCCTTTGCATTGCGTTCTGTATAGTCAGCAAGCCCCGCTTCGAACTCCTTGATCTTCTCAAGAGGAACTTCATCGAGGTAGCCTTTTACAAGGGCGTACAGAGTCACAACCTGCTTCACAGTGGCTACAGGGGCGTACTGAGGCTGTTTAAGGACCTCTACGGCTCGGCGTCCACGCTCGAGTTGACGCTTGGTAGACTCATCAAGATCTGATCCGAATTGTGAAAAGGCTTCGAGTTCACGGAACTGAGCAAGGTCGAGCTTCAAAGTTCCTGCTACCTTCTTCATGGCCTTGATCTGAGCAGATGAACCCACGCGAGACACAGAGTTACCGACGTTCACAGCTGGGCGAATACCTTTGTAGAAGAGGTCAGTCTCGAGGAAGATCTGTCCGTCAGTGATAGAGATCACGTTCGTAGGGATATATGCAGAGATGTCGCCTGCCTGAGTCTCGATGATAGGAAGAGCAGTGATAGATCCGCCACCGTACTCTTTATTCTTTCTACATGCACGCTCTAGTAGGCGTGAGTGCAAGTAGAACACATCTCCAGGATATGCTTCACGACCTGGTGGACGACGAAGCAGAAGTGAGATCTCACGGTACGCAACCGCGTGCTTGGAAAGATCATCGTAAATAATCAAAACATCTTTACCTTGATCCATGAAGTACTCAGCGATAGAGACTCCTGTATATGGTGCGATGTATGAAAGTGCTGCAGGCTCAGATGCACCAGCGGATACTATGACTGTGTAGTCCATAGCGCCACCTTCTTCAAGGCGAGTCTGGAGTTTGCGAAGCTTGGAATCCTTCTGACCGATAGAGACATAGACACAGATCATGTCCTGACCTTTTTGGTTCAGTATCGTGTCGATAGCGATAGCGGTCTTGCCTGTCTGACGGTCGCCGATGATGAGCTCACGCTGTCCACGACCGATCGGGATAAGTGCATCGATAGCCTTGATACCAGTTGCAACCGGCTGGTCGACACCTTGGCGACTCATGACACCACTTGCCACCTTCTCTATGGGGTATGACTTTGTAGCTTTGACGTCACCTTTACCATCGATAGGCTTACCGATGGCGTTGAGTACGCGACCGATCTGGGCATCGGACACTGGGACCTCAAGGATACGCCCTGTAGCTGCGACTGAATCACCTTCTTTGATATGTATGAAGTTATCAAGCACGATGACACCGATGGAGTCTTCGTCGAGGTTCAATGCCACACCGGTTGCACCACTCTCGAAAGTCACCATTTCTGACGCTTTCAAGTCAGATAGTCCAGATACTCGAGCGATACCGTCGAATACTTCTATGACGTGACCTACCTTCTCTGCCTTTGACTCCGCCTGGAACTTCTCAATCTGCTTTCTTAAATTTTCTACAATGGTATTTTTCGTCATATTAGTTTTTTAATAAATAATCTTGTAATTGTCCGATCTGGTGTGCCAGTGATAAGTCGATAATCTCATCCCCAACCTCAATCCTCAATCCGTTTATCAATTTCTCATCTTCCTTCATGGTGAGCTCCACCTGCTCTGCTGTGTACCTCTTCTTCAATTCCTTCTCTATGATGTCTGTGTTCTTCTTTGAGAGGAAGTGACTTGAGGTGATCGTCGCTCGAACCGTCTTGGTGTCCTTGTCCATGATCAACTGTAGTTGAGTGAGGATATCAGTGGACTTGCCAATCATGTTCCTGCTTGCAATCATGCGAACGGAATTCTCTACTACAGCATCAAGTTCCCTACCACTCTTGCCGAGTGAGGATTCGTATATTGCTTGTGCTAAGTTTTTAGTAGAGACTGTCGCCATATATTATAGATTCTTGACCTTGCTTACCGCTTTATCTGTGAAAGTCTCGTCCTTGTGTGACTCTAAGAGCTTCTCTGTAGCGCGAACAACGAGCGATACTATCTCACGCTTGGCTTCCTCCACCATACGAGCCTTATCACCTTCGAGTCTCTTCTTGCCGTTATTTATCATAGTCTCAACTTCAACTCCTGCTTGTACGAGCATCTTCTTCTTCTCTTCTTCAGCTTCATTCTTCGCATCTTGGAATATAGTGTGCGCCTCTGCTCTTGCACGAGCGAGCACCTCGTCGTACTCACGCTTGGTGGAGCTGAGCATCTCTTCGTTGTGGCGAGCGTCACTTAATCCCTTGGATATCTTGTCTTCACGCTCAGACATGAGCACTTTTAAAGGCTTGATAACCAAGAAGTAAAGTACAATAAAAGTAGCGATGAATGTAACTACTTGAGAGATTATCGAGCTTAATTCTATGTGAAATGATGTGATGAGTTCAGACATAATATAATGTTTATTGTTCCACCGATAGGCAGGATTAATTCTAATGTTCGTACCTAGATCCTAGCAACTAATGTAAACTAATTGCTAGTACTAAATACCAACTATTTTATTGCGATGAACGCAATAACGAAGGCATAGATCGCGATAGCTTCAGCCAAGGCACAGGCTATCAACATCGGTACGAAAACTTTACCTGAAGCTTCAGGATTACGTCCGATAGCTTCCATGGCCTTTGAGCCGATCATACCGATTGCCATTGCAGGTGCAATTGAACCAAGTCCCATTGCTATTGCTTTTGCTAATGTTGCATATTCCATATGTTCTATGTTTATTATTAACTAATAATGATTGACCTTAAATTAATGCGCTGCCGCTTTCTCTACCTTGTGCTCATTCACGGTATTATCGTGACCTTCATCATGGCTTTCGTCATGATCATGATCCTGACTTGATATCGTGTAATAAACCAAGGTCAAAATAGAGAAAATGAAGGCTTGCATGACTCCCACAAAAACTTCAAATAGAAGAAATGGTGCAGGAAGCAAGTAAGCAAAGATTGAAGCCATAGCAGCAAGTAAGACTTCACCCGCAAAAATGTTACCGAAAAGACGGAACGAAAGCGAGGCCACCTTGGCTACCTCCCCTATAATCTCAAGCAGACCTACGATGAACATTATAGGTGCCGTTATGATAACGATAGGGTCCTTCTTTATCTTGGTAAATATACTACCAAGCTCTCGTAGATTAACATATTTGTTTAATGTTTTCCAGAGGCCTATAGACATGACCCCGAAGATGTTTGATCCGATAACAGAGAGTAGCGATAGGGCAAGTGTTCCATTGATATCGGCTGTCCCACTACGGATGAACGGGATGAAGAACCTGCCATGTTCGTTCGTCTCTATGAGACCTAGCCCTCCAAGAGGAAGTATGCCTATCCAGTTGTTGAGTAATATAACTAGGAATACTGTGAGCACTATGGGTAAAGCCTTCTCTGTAATTGCTCGACTACCGGTTACCTGATCTGCTAGTGATTCAGCCCCTTCAAACAGCATCTCGAACAGGTTCTGTATGCCACGAGGTATACTTGCGAGCTTCATGCGGATAGATATAGATATTATGCATATAATCACGAAAACAATCCAACTTGTAAAAAAGGATTTAATGACAGTAAATT
>JBAXNK010000055.1:0-4427 GCA_037133845.1 bacterium | reverse complement strand
GTCGGCATCAGGATTCTGTTCGTAAAAAGTTCGGACTTTGTTAATGACACACCACAAAGTAGATTACGGCAAGCTTCTGATAGGCTTGCTTTTTCTTTCTATATGGGTAGTATTTTAGTGAACGGATTTTTCCAATCAAGGAGTCCAGAGTATGTCAAAAGGAAGTGTCGTCGGTATCTACATCTGCCCTCGCGCCCGGGGACCGATGCAAAGCATGCAGGAAGCCGAAGCCCTAGCAGGCTTGGGTCTGCGAGGGGATCGCTACGCAAGCGGCGCAGGAAGCTACAATAGAAACGAGATCGGTAACCGACAAGTCACCATCATGAGCGCTGAGAGCTTCGACGGGACCGACTTCACATTCCCCGACAGCAGGCGTAATATCTTCACTCGCAGAATCGAGGCTCCGCGTCTTGTGAACCTCGAATTCCCGATTGGGGACGCATTATTCAAGGGAGTGAAGTATTGCTACCCGTGTCGACGTCCTGACGAAGGACGAAGGGGTGATCAGGCAAAATTCGCAGATGTCTTCTTCGAGAGAGGAGGCCTGATCTGCGAGGTGATCAGAACCGGCATGATTGTGTTGGGTGATGACATCATCACTCCATACTGAAGATCTTTCGTGCTCGAAAAAAAGAGCCGTACCGGTAACCACTGGGCGGCTCTTTCTATTGGCGCAGCAAGGACAGTCCTTGCTGGAATCTAGTATCCCTTATTCTTGATCAGCATCTCGAGGAATTCTGTCGGGAAGATTGCGGGAGTCTCGGCGAGTGCTTGATGATAAATAACTGTTGACGGAGTAAGCGCTGGCAGAGTATTCACTTCGATTATACTCACCTCACCCGTTTTGACATGTATGAACGCATCAATGCGTGAGTAGCCGGTGATGCCGAGACCCTGGGCCACTTTACCGATACGCTCTTTTACTTTCTCAAGTACCGCCTTCTTTACAATACTCTCCGGCGATGGAGTGATATTCACTCCTGTTCCCCCTTGGAACTTCTCTTCTACTGAGAGCACCTCGCCCTCGGCCACAGTTAGACTAGGATTAAGTACATACAAATCTTTCCCCTTCTGTACTACACCCACCGTCACCTCTATCCAATCGGTCTTCCTGGTGTACGCAAGCTTGGCACTCTGGATCTTGATATTGTCAGTCTCGATAAAGTTCTCGAAAAGTAACTCCGACACCTCCTCTGTCGGCATCTCGATGTTGTCCTTCTGATTCTTGAAAGTCCAAGCCGGTATGCTTGAGCAAGCACTACGAACGAACTGAACATAGCTCTTCAAGTCTTCCATATTAAAAAGTCTGGCGATACCAGCCGAGCATCCATCTCCGCGAGGCTTGACTATCAGGGTCTTGGCATCGAGCTCTTTGAGCAATTCATCCCAAAGTTTGGATGCATCTTTCACGCTGCTCACTTTCACTACTTTCTGATTGGCCCCATGGGCACCTGAGATTGAAAGCTTGTTCACTGCCTGGATAGTTGCGAACTTGTCCATGCACAGATGCGAGACTTTTGAGCTCGGACCATTGTACTTTATATTTTCTTTATCAAGCACCTTCTGCAGAGTTCCATCCTCACCTATACCACCATGGAGCCCTATGAATACGAACTTACCCTTCTGACTCTTTATGAATTGTGTAAGGGTCTGCTTGCGAGGTAGGAAGAAGCTCTCAGTTCGATCACCATCCTTAAGTGCTAGCTTATATATCACCTTCTCTATCAAGAACTTCAGGCGTGTCATATCGCTGCTTGCCATCTTGGCGTTACTGATGATCTCCTCTACTGTATGATTAAGTATCAGCGCATATGGCATCTCCCACACTGTGCCATCGAACCCAAGCACGTAAGGGTGTGGTTCATAGGTATTCGACTTGCGAAGCTTGAGCCAGACATTGGTTCCGCTCATTAGCGACACTTGCCTCTCAGCAGTAGACCCTCCGAAGATAACTGCTACGGGCTTCTTCTTGCTAGCATCATTTGCTCTAGTCAGGTTGTTAAGAAGTCGGGCTTCATTACTCTCTAAATCTATGCCGTAGCGGCGAAGAGCATTCTTTAGTATATATAGAAGTACGTCATGATGCGAGAAGCCAATACGCACTGCCTGCTGGAACAAGAAGCTATTCTGCTCCATGCCAGAGATAGGGTTAAAGTCCGAGAACCATATGTTGCCATCAGGGAACACCCATCCATCAAAGCGAGCGAAATCTCGCATGCCAAATAATTTAAATAATTGCTCAGCTTGGATCTGGATCTTCTCTATCATCTCGTTTGAGAATCTAGGTGGACAGTGGTAAGTCACAGCACGAGTCGGTAGATACTTCTTGCGGAAGTCGAATATCTGATGATCATTGTAGTCAGCCTCGATCTCGGTCGGCATCACAGCCACACCCTGACCCAGGTGGTTCTCAAGTAATATGACCGTGAATTCTATGCCCTCTGCAAAGGGCTCAATGACCACACGCGTATCCATACGCTTGCTGAAGATGAAGTCTGCACGCTCAAGCGCTTCGTCTACGGTCGATACAGAGAAGACTCCGATACTTGATCCACCTGTCGCAGGCTTCACTATTGCTCGAGCAATCTTGTGCTTCTTGAAGAATTCTGCGATAACCTTGCGGTGACCAGTGCCATAAATCTTCAGCACCATAGAAGGTATAGTATAGAATCCATTATCTGCTATTAGATTATTGGCTTTGTATTTATCGAAAACCTTTTTGCAGGCGCTACTTGGGGAGCCTATATATGGAATCTTATTCTTCTCAAGGAAGGCCTGGATGGTGCCGTCTTCACCAAAGGCTCCGTGCATAACCGGGAAGACTATATCCGCCTTCTTTAGGAGCTTAACGAGACTGGCATCATTTAATGGCTTCGCTTTCTGTTTGAGCTTGAAATCAAAATCAGAAGGAGTATTACAGTAAAGCTCTGCAGTAGATATATGATAAGGCTTCTTGGTATGGTCGAAATATATAGGAATGATCTCGATAGATTCACTGCCCAGATGGTCAAGAACTGAACGAGCAGAATTCAGAGAGATACCCCTTTCAAGTGAAGGACCTCCGCAAAGCAAGGCTACTTTCACACTTTTCTTTTGTTTTTGCAAAGTCTTCATAGCGAAATAGTCATTAAAAATAAGCTCAAAATATCTGTTACTAGTTTGAGTATATATCTCTCGAGTTTTTTTTGCAAACCTACTATCTATGTCCTAATGCAAGCCTTATAAGATGATCTACCAGCTCATGGGTAGGGACTCCGACTGACTCAAGGTGATCATGAAGATCTGAGTCGGCATGAAGCTCTGGTAAAGTTCTTAATCCGAGTACATATATACCCTTCTTGGGCGTAATGATGAAATCACTCTGAGAGAAGTGACTTAGGTGCATCTTGTCATGGATGAATTGGGCGAGTCTTTCTGCCTCACGCTTCTCCCCTGTCGAGAAGTTACCTAGGCACAGGAAAGGATAGATACTCTGGCCACGGAAATTATTCAGTACTGAAACGGAAGCACTCTTGCCTTCTATCAGCTCTTCGACTAGCACACTCACACGCTCATTCATACCAACTTCAAAAGCCCTTATGAGTTCAGGAAGTGTCTTGCAAACATGTATCCCCATCGATGACCCCCGAGTGAATGGACGTGCAATCCATGGTGGGGGCATCTTGTGGAATACCTCTTGAGCTTTACGGGCTGGATAAGCATCACTTGAGCCATCGAGCTCCTCTAGGTACGCTTCAAACAGTAAGTGTTGCGGAGTCTTCAATCCCAATTTACTGAATTCATCTTTCGCCAGAATAAGATTGTGCGCAATCGCAGACACCATAGGTGATGAACCTGTGTGAGGGATACTCCACTGTTGGAGAATCTGAGAGACCTTACCATCAGAACCATAATCATTGCCAAGCATATTCACGACAACATCTACAAAATGGAGGACTTTATCCATAGACACCGAAACTCCGCCTACATGCCAGACACCATCTTGGTCCACTAAAATATCGATAGGTTTATATTTAGAATTGTAGGGCTCACTTTGCAAGACAGATAGAACAACACCACCGCTTGCAAGCGATGACTCGAAACTATCTGCTTTACCACCACGCAGCACTCCTACTCGTATCATAGATAGATTATAGCAAACTATTTCAAAAAGTTTTTACTTCTTTTATTTTTATGAAAAGCGATTGCGAATCGATGAGCTTCACTATTGGCCAGAAGTATTGCTTGCTTGTAGGCCTTGATGACACCCTCATCGCCCATTATTGCCTTAGCCTTGTGTTTATCATCCTTCACAACTGATACTATTGGAATACTAAATTGATATCTATCCAGAACCCTCTTCCCCACATTCATCTGGGCAGTACTACCATCAAGAACTATCAGGCTCGGCAGTCCCCACTCTGTGTGCCGTAAGCGTCGCGATAGAA
>JBAXNK010000054.1:0-4528 GCA_037133845.1 bacterium | reverse complement strand
TCTCGTCATTGAGAGTGCCTACTATAGAGTGTATGCCCGTAATCTCAAGGCAATCACTGTTCTCTAAGTCTGGGAGTATTTGAGCGAATGCTCGTGCAAGCATAGTCTTACCAGTGCCTGGAATTCCTGACATGGCTATGTTGTGTCCACCGGCGGCTGCGATTTCAAGGCCACGCTTGGCGGATTCTTGTCCACGAACATCAGAGAAGTCTGTGTCAGGCTTCTTGTCGTGACGCTCTATCAAAGTTCTTGGGAGTGGAGAAAGTTTTGGCCTTTCTTTCTCTAGAGGTTTCCCGCTTTTATCGTGCTTTACTTTGTATATATGATCTATAACTTCACGTAAAGTATTTGCTCCGTATATGGTAATTCCATCTAGTAGTGCTGCTTCACGAGCGTTATCTATGGGCAGGAAGACTTCTTTGTAACCTGCATTACGAGCAGACTCTACAAGAGGCAGGGCCCCTTTTATGGGCCGGAGATCACCATTGAGAGAAAGTTCACCTAAGAAAACTCTACCATCTGGATCAAAGTTTACCTCCTCTGCTGATAGTAGGTATGACAATGCTATAGCTAAATCAAAATATGGACCTTCTTTTTTTAGATCTGCTGGGGATAGAGATATTACAATCTTCTGATTTTGATTCTTAGGTGAAGTAAAGCCCGAGTTTTTCAGCGCTGAACTCATCCTATCTTTAGATTCCTCGACAGCCTTATCGGGTAGACCAACAAGGGTAAAAGAGTGAAGAGTATTCTTCGTGATATCGACTTCAACGGTCACAATCTTACCCTTGAGTAGATGTGTCTGAGCTGAGTAAATTCTCGAGAACGACATAGTTTATGTTTACTATTTATCCATGCAGCCTTTGCACGTACGAGCGGCTGGATTGGCTTCGAGTCTGTCGTCTTCTATCGGATTATTACAAACTTCACACATCCCATAGCTACTGTTGGCGATCTTGCCTAGTGCCAGATTGATATCTTCCAGTCTAGTTCCAAGTACATCTGTTGCGCCAGAACGCCCTTCAAAATCTTCTGATCTGTCTGCTAGGTCATTCTCATCTGCCTCAGGTGCAGTCTGAGCCTCAGGTGCTGCCATCCACTCTCCGGTAGAATTATCCAACTTGCCCATAGAGGAGAGTTCTCCCTCTAGCATCTTCTTCTCTTCCTCGAGTCTTGCTTTATATGTATCGTTTTTCATATACCTATTTTAGCACTTATTGCCCAAATGACAATCTTATAGTGGCTTTATGTTTTTATTTATAAGCCTAGAGTTTACCTCCTTTATTGCATCTTGGCTGTCGCTTATTATGAAGTAATCCCTGTTTAAGAATAGGTAGTACAGTATCGGAGCTCCGCTTTTATCATAGAGTACACGAGCATCTTTATTGTTTAGTATGACATCCTTCCACTGTTCATCAAACAACTCTTTCTTTTCTCCGGACACATCAATACCAAACATAGTAAAGACATCGTTTAGTAGAGTGCTTTCCCAGGACAGCATAGAAGCATATGCTACGTTGTAGTCCTTGGTTTGGAACATCAAGAATAGATGTGGGCTGCTGCCTAGTCCCCTGGGTAGATAAGTTCCTATTATGTATGAATCTGGAAGAGATCGGGCAAGGGCTTGGGGCATTGTTGATCCAATAGCGGTGATAAATTCTCTGGATGATAGCTGGACTGTTTTACCCGCAACTACTTTATTTATGAAGATGTTTTTTATCCCACCAATCTTGCCTATATTGCCGACTTCTTTGTGTATAGAATTTGATATATCTGTTTCGCTTATTGTATTTGTCGTATCGATGTTTGCTCTCTGGTCGTATGGTATGAAGGCTTGTATGTCTACGGATTGTACTACGACAGGGGTCGACTGCTCAGTATTCTTCCTGATGAGTATGTAGTATATCCCTAGACTTATGACTATCAGAAGTATGCCTCCAGATACCCATAGTATTTTCTTGGCAGGGGTACCTTCGGCACTTTTTAGCATATCGTTCTTCTCGTGCTTTTTCTGTTCAGCCAGAGCTACCTTCACGACGGATATCTCATTATCACGCACTGCCTCAGCCATATCAGAAGAGAATGTCCTGACTGTTTTTATACCATCCGTATCTTTTACTGGTTGTTTTTTTGCTTCGTCTTCCATTGTGACTATATTATAGTCTAAACTTTAGGTTTAAAGAAGTCGCTATTTGCCGCTTTGATAGACAGATTTAGTCGCCCCCTTTCATCTACTTTGATTATTTGTACCGGGACGGTGTCTCCTTCTTTCAGAATGTCACCAACTTTTTCTACTCGGAACGGTGCAATTTCTGATACGTGAACTAGTCCTTCTGTATTTGGTCCGATAGCAACGAATGCTCCGAATTCCATAATCTTTACCACTGTTCCCTCCGCCTTGTCGCCTATCTGGTATTCATGAGTCATCTCTTCTATTATTTTAGCTGCTTGTTCTGCCCCACCATTGTTGCCTGTTATAAATACTGTGCCATCTTCCTCTATTGTTATCTCAGTTCCTGTACGTGCTCGGATATCGTTGATACTCTTGCCTCCTGGTCCGATGACTAGTCCTATCTGATCCTTCTTTATCTTCACCGTTACTATCTTTGGGGCGCGAGGTGATATGTCTGTACGAGATTCAGGAATTTCAGATTTGAGAGTCTCTAATATGTGTAGGCGGGCAACCTTTGCACGCTGTAGCGCATCTTTAAGGATAGGTGCAGGTACTCCATCAACCTTTACATCAAGCTGTATGGCAGTGATTCCGTTCTCTGTTCCTGCTACTTTGAAATCCATATCACCATAGTGATCTTCTGGCCCCTGGATATCTGTGAGTAATACATACTTAGTCTTATCCTTCTCGTCTATCATCGCACCGATAGATATTCCTGCAACAGGTCGAGTGATAGGCACGCCACCATCCATGAGTGCAAGTGTCGATGCGCAGATTGAAGCCTGAGAAGTAGAGCCATTTGATGCTACTGATTCAGAAACTACTCTTATGGTGTAAGGGAATAAGGCTTTCTCAGGTAGAACTGGGGTTAGAGCTTTCTCAGCTAGGAATCCATGTCCCATCTCTCGACGGTTTGTACCATTTAGGCGTCCAGTCTCACCACTTGAGTATGGTGGGAAGTTGTAGTGGTGCATAAAGCGCTTCTTGGAAGATGACTCCATACCGTCTATCGCTTGCATCGTTTCTGGTCCTCCTAAGGTAAGCACTGAAAGCACGTGAGTCTCGCCTCTATAGAATATGCCTGATCCGTGAAGATATTCTGATATTCCACCTGCTTTGGCGTATAGCATGCGCACTTCATCAAGTTTGCGACCATCTGCTCTCATATTCTTATCAAGTGCCATCTTATGGAATTGCTGATCCATGTATTGATGTAGGTAATCTTCTGACGCAAACTTGACCTCTTCTTGATCTTCGTACTTCTCTTCTAGGATTTCTTTCCAGATAGATTCGGCTTCACCTGCCACCTTCTTGCCTTCATTCGTGAATAGCTTTTCTGTTAGCATCGGCACTATCTTCTCATTGAATATCGCGAGTGCTTCATCTGGGACTTCAGTCTTAGGGAATGAAAGCTTTTCCTTGCCCATATCACCTCGAACCTTCTTCTGGAGATCTTCCCATTTAGAGATCTCGGCGAGTGCAAGATCTAAGCATGATCCCATTTCATCTTCGCCTAGTTCAAAGGCCATAGACTCGATCATGTTTATAGTACTATCCTTACCGCACACTAACAGGTCAAGTGCATACACTGGCTCGTCGGCACTTGGGATGTAGTTGTTGACCTTTATATCTCCACCCTCTCTTGCCTTGCTTACATGCACTGCACCGATTGGTCCGCCCCAAGGTATGTCTGAGGTGTTAAGCGCGATAGAAGCTGCATTGATGCCTAGAGTTTTTGGATCGGCTAGTCCTACTGCGATTACTGTGATGACTACTTGAACTGCATTCTTGATATTCTGATCAAAGAGTGGGCGAATTGTACGGTCGATCATGCGTGAAGCCAGGACTGCTTGGTCAGAAGGTCTTCCCTCTCTGTGATTATACTGACCACCTAAGATCTTGCCGGCTGCGTAGAACTTCTCTAGGTATTCTACTGTTAGATTAAAGTACCCTGGATTATTTGACCCACTTTTAGATATGACTGCGGTTGCCATAACTACAGTCCCCTCACACTTGAGGATGACTGAGCCGTTGGCCTGATCTGCTAGGTCGCTGAAAACTGCGGTTATCTGCTTGCCGCCTACCTCGAACTCATATTCCTTGCTATGCATATTTTATGTGAGCTATCACCCAGACTCTAGTTTTGAAATGCATATCTATTGTGTATGCCTTCAACTCTAACTGTCTGGGGAATAACTGATTACTGTATAATATGTAGAGCATAGCAGAAAACACTACTTTATAAAAGTAGTGTTTTCTGCTTAATATGTTATTTATTTATCTTCCACCAAGGAGAAATTTCTGAGGGTTCTCAGATAGGTCTAGGAAGTCGTCTGCCGTCTCCTTGAGCTTCAT
>JBAXNK010000053.1:0-4641 GCA_037133845.1 bacterium | reverse complement strand
TTTATATTAACTAGTCCGCGCTTTATGAGCTCATCTGCGCCTACTCTGGTCGAGTAGTTGTGCATAGCGAGATATTTATTTATTCGTATTAAGTCCGACATGATTGTGTCTTAGATGAGGTATATAATAAAAGCTTGAAAGCATGATAACTGCAAGTATCGCGAACAGATAATTGAAAGGGAAGAAAACAAATACCAAGGTGGCTATAGTTGGAGCGATGACAAGCGCAACTGGAGTCATATCACGAAACACTGAAAGTAGATATGCCTCTTCCTCTTTTGCATGAGCGAAGAAATATATCTCAGATGCAGTTTCAACTATGGCAGCCCCTGTACGAGTTAGGAATAGAACGATGGCCCAAAGCGTCAGACTTGCTGTATTTATAAATGACATTGATAAGGTTGAAATGATCATAATTATAAAACCAATTGCAATCAGGGTACTCTTCTTTATGTGGTAGCGATCTATCACAAGTCCTACTGGTAGTCCAAAGATTACGAAAGGTGCAAGCATTATTGTAAATATAACACCTATATCGTCCCAACTTAGACCGATGTGTTTCGTCAGGTATATAGGAGTGTAGACGACCATCATGGCGAAGAAGAACTGAAGGAGGAAGTTTATCATTGTTATTGCAAGTATGTGTTTATTCTTCCGGAGGAATCCGTAAGTCTCGAGGAACGGAGTCTTCTCATACTTCTTGTCTGTAAATCTTTTGACTGAAGAGACCAGGCCTAGTGACATCAGGACTGCTATAGTGAGCGCAACTTTATAGATAGTGATGAATCCACCTTCACGGGTGATGAGCGTCGCAGTGATGAGTGGCGAGAGCATCCAGGCTAGATTGGTTATCGTCAGGTAGAGGCCGTGGGTCTTGCCGATGGTTTTAGGGTTACTAAAATGCTCGATGAATATATCAAGTGAGAATAAGACCAGGCTGTTAGTCGTCGATAGTACTATGAATGATATGGCGATAACTATCGGATTGAGAGAGTTGATCATTCCAACAAGGGCCATCATGTTCAATAGCAGTAGCCACAGCACCATAGTGCGGTTGCCGAACTCCTTCAGTAGTCGTGCGCTCGTTGAGAGTAGATAGAGGGTTATAATCGCAGCTATGGTAAAGAGAATACCCACGTACTTCTCAGATATAATCTTTGTTAAGAACGTTGAATTTACATATGCAGATAGCGATATGTGCAATGTGAAGAGAAACGATAATAGGTATACTTTGTTAATCTTCGACATATTATTCAGTGATTAGACGCTTAACAGTACCGGTATCACAAGTGGGCGCTTGGCAGTCTTCTGGAATAGGAACTTGGATACATTGTCCCCAAGAGTGGTCTTGATCATATCAAAGTTGATAGGGTTCATACCACGAGATCCATCCTCGATAGTTTTCTTGATTATGAGTCTGACTTGGTGTAGAAGCTCCTGGTTCTCTTTCAGATAGATAAATCCACGAGATATGATATCTGGAGATTTGCGAAGTTTACCATTGGTAGAGTCTATGGTTGCGATAAGTACGAACATGCCATCGAGTGATAGCATCTGGCGATCACGAATGACCACTTCTTGCTCATCACCTACAGAGAATCCGTCTACCATCATTGGTCCTGATGGAGCCTTTTCTTTACGGACACGTATCTTAGTGCCTTCATCATAGATCTCGATGACACTTCCATTATCAGGAACCATTATATTCTCTTCGGGTATCCCGACAGACATGGCGACTTCTTTGTGTTTAACAAGCATCGAATGCCAGCCGTGAATAGGGATGAAAAATTTCGGATGTACTTTACGGTGAAGCCACTTGATATCTTCTTGGTTACCGTGACCTGTGGCATGGATAGTCTCTTCGCTTGTACGATAACTGATGATGCGTACTCCATGACGAGTGAGGTTATCTTTGAGGTGTTGAACTGAGATCTCGTTACCTGGAACTATCGAAGAAGACAGTATGATAGTGTCACCTGGCTTCAGTGAGAACTTTTTGTGGGTCTTGTTGGCGACTCTTCCAAGGGCTGCAAACTCTTCGCCCTGAGCTCCGGTCATCAGGACGATGATCTTGTTGGGAGGATAGTCATTCACATCTTCTATTGCGATTATTGTGCCTTTCTTCGGCTTGAATATCCCAGCCTGTTCACAGATCTCCATGTTGGCCTTCATTGAGCGGCCATCGAACACCACTTTCTTGCCTAGGTTCTCAGCTATCTCGACGATCTTCATAAGGCGAGTTAGATGTGAGGCAAAGGCTGCGATGATGATGCGTCCAGTTCCAAGCCTGATTAGCTTCTCGAGTCCTTCGTGAACTTTGGCTTCAGGTAGTGAGAATCCTTCATTCTCGATGTTCGTCGAGTCGGTCATGAGGAGTAGTACTTTTTCTTTGTCGAAGAAGGCATATTCTTTCTCTTCTTGCTCTGTGACTACGCCATCTATCTGGTCAAGCTTGTAGTCTCCAGGAGTGACAATAGATCCATATGGAGTCTCAATAACGATACCCATAGAGTCTGGCACCGTGTGAGTGACTCCGAAGAATCGTATACGTAGTGCGCCTAGGTATACTACTGAGTCTTTCTCGACTACGTTCATATTGAGCGCTGGTAGGTGAGGGAACTCTTCCTGGCGCTTCTTCATCATCAGTATTGATAGGTTACGAGAGTATAGTGGTGGGTTGCCGATACGACTCATGACAAGTGGTATGCCACCGATGTGGTCCAAGTGTCCGTGTGTGACTATCATGGCGCGGATCTTATCCTTACGCTCTTCGAGGTAAGTGGTATTAGGTATGATGTAATCGATACCTGGAGTGTCTTCAGTCTTGAATTGCATACCAGCATCGATAACGATGATATCATCACCGATCTCTATCGCTGTCATGTTCTTGCCTATCTCTTCTACTCCACCAAGAGGTATGACTCGTATAACTCCTGCTTCAACTTGCGGGATAGAGCTAGTCTTCCTTCTTGCACTGTGAGCACTTGGGGCATGAGTAGATTCCTTTGATCCCATTGAAGACTGCTTAGGGCGTCTTCCTCCGTCGCGCTTACCATATTGGTAGCTACTACGGCTGGGCCTTGAACCATTACCTTCGCCTCCGTTATCTGTTGTAGGGCTTTGGTTGTCGCTTGGGTTGGGCTTGCGCATGACGCGCACATTGCTGTGGCCTCGTGCATGGAAGGGTCGACTAACTCTAGGCTTACTTCCTTGTTCTGTTTTTTCTGTGTTTATTTCGTTCATATATTTTATTTATTATTAATTTTTTATTTTGTGAATATTTTCCAGACATGATCCTTAGATGCATACCATGTATATATGGATAGGAATCTGTCTGAAGGGGTTGATATTGATCCGGCGCTTACATGATCCAGACTCAAATTCGTCGCATACAAGTACTTGGGTGAGTAAATGAGTATCGCCGGTGTATCTTTATTGAAAAGCTTTACGAGTGCCTTGTACTTGTCAGCTCTGTTGTCGTAGGACAGTGTCTTCTGGATGGATTCCAGGAGTGTATCTACGTCTCTATTGCTATACATGGCAATATTGAGTCCTGGATCAGATCTTTGAGATGAGTGCCAGAAGGCGTATAGGTCAGATTCATTGTTTACTACCTGACCGAAGAGTAGTGCTTCGTAGTCACGTGCACGGATGATCTTTTGATTCAGTGTTCCCGTCTCGTATATTTTACTTACATCAACTTCGACACCGATCTTTGCCAGCTGTTCCTTGATCATCATGCTAGTATTTTTCAGTTCAGGAGTGTCTCCAGTTGTCAGAGTAAATGACAGTCTCTCTGTGGGATCCTTTGATGGAATGGTTACTTTCTGTAAGACTATCTTCTTGCCGACCTTCTTCTTTATGGTTGTCGTTGTTGTAGATCCTTTAGAGCGTATGCCATCTGTTCCCATTATCCATCCAGCTTTCTCTAGCAGTTTGCTTGCTTCGTCTACTTGTCCATCTTTCTCGACAGAGATGGAGCTGTCTTTTAATATAGTACTTGGGACGGGACTTGAGACCACTGTTCCATATCCATCCAGTACTTCGTCGACTATGGCTTGCCTATCTAGTGCCATATTTATAGCACTAACAACGCTACTATCTTGGAATATTTTACTATTGGCACTGTTATAGAATATGCCAAATATCCTTGGTAGTGTAGAGGTACTAATCTTGTAAGAACTATCCTTTAGTGTACTGGCATTTTCTGGGCTTATACCACCGGCTTGATCTACGGAGTGAGACCTCAATGCTTCAACAAGGTCGTGTTCGTTGGCGTATGAGATGATATTTAAATATTTGATATGTGGAGATCCTAATACAAAATTGGTAAAACGTACAAGTTCATATTCGACAGGTATACCATCATTGTTCTTTGTTATGGAGCTTACTTTGTATGGCCCTGTACCAACACCCTTGATGTTTAGAGTAGATAACCCAAATTCTGGAGCACTAACTTTACTCCATAAGTGTTCGGGTAGGATACCTATAGTTGTGTTATTCATGAATGATATGAACGGCTTGCCTAGAGTGAATACAACTGTCTCATCGTCTTTCTTTGTAACTGTTATGCCATCCCAGCTAGCTTTCCTGGGGCTCTTTATTAGTGGATCCTGAATCTTGTTTATAGTAAATATGACA
>JBAXNK010000052.1:0-4960 GCA_037133845.1 bacterium | reverse complement strand
CATAAGCCTTATTGGTCACTAGGGTAACTCCTCCGACTGCCATACTTCTACCGATCTTCACTAGTGCAAGACCGCCCAAAGATATTATCGCTGGAGCGGATATTCCTGCCGCTACTGCTGCGGGTATCATGGTAATAGCTATAGAGATAGCCCTCTTCTTCCAGGCTGGCTTCATGGTAAGGTAGCCCTTCAGCGTCTTGTCGAGCATGTTCCTCATAAAGCCCTTCTCTTTGTTTTCAGCATCTGCTTTCTCTGCACGAGCATCGATGATCTTCTGCCTTTCGTCTATGATAAGTGTTTGTAGTACTTCTGTCGCCTTGAATTCAACTATGGCCTTCTCTAATGCTTCTCCAGATAGCCCAGAATCTATAAGCTCAGACTTCTTTTCCTCTAGCATTTTATTGCCGAACCCTACCCGCGCGATATCGTACTCTTTTTTGAATTCTGAGAGCTTTTCCTCTTCATCCTTCCTCTCGTTTCCTGTTAGTAGTCCGAGGCTTTCACGGAGTTCTCGCATGGTGACCCTATTCTTCAAAGTTCCGAGGTACTTTATCTTCTCTTCTATATAGTGTGTACGAGCATTCTCCAGGGCAGCCCCTCGGGTGTCTTCTTGAGGTTCCTGAGCTTCAGTAGTAGCCACCTCTAAAGGAGTTATTACTTCTGGTTGTACTTCTGGAGTTTTAGTGGCTGGATTAGGATCCATATATTGTATATATTATACAACTATTATTATGTTACTGCAAAATAAGGCGATAAACAGACAAACTTCGACCCTGTGTATAACTCGGTTGACTCCTGAGAGTGGATGGGGTACCCTTTATATGTAGGGCTCGTTGGTATCGTCCCCTACATCACTGAACGCCAGAATATCCTTATACTGCAACGCTAATTTTAACTTAAGCCTATTAAACCTCAAAATAAAGACTCAAATGGCTCTTTTGCTTGCGCAAAGGACCCGATGACGAAAATATCCTTATTTATCAAGACTTTTAACTCAAAGGCTTGTTTTTCTTTAGCCATAGTAATACTACTAGCCGGTCTACCTTCTCACGCAAGTGCCGGATTCTTTTCCGATTTGATGACTAAAGTTCTAGGAAGTAATGCTCAGGCTACAAGCATAGACGGTGGTGATACTGCTACAAATAATTCCCAAACCATCCCCCTTCTTGAGCCTTCTATAAACCCAGACACCAATAATTCAACTTCTACCAAGTCTGATACCTCTGTTATCGTAGATGCAAGCGGGGCTCTGGTTCCCGTGACTAGTTCTCTTGGACCAGCTACGGACCTTGAGCAATATGCTTCAGATGCCAAGATTAGTACCTATACAGTAAAAAAGGGTGATACAGTAAGGTCTATCGCTAAGAAATTCAAGACTACAGAGAGCGCTATCACATACTCCAACTCTGATCTTAAGAAGTCAGACCTACTAAAGATCGGTCAGAAACTCGTGATCCTACCTCTTAAGCCTCAGGCTGACAAGGCTTTAGCTAAGCAGGTACAGGCAACTCCTGATGTAAAGGTAGACACATCCAGTAGTACGGTTGCACCGGATAAGGTTGCTGAGCCCGATACAGAGGGTCCAATGTTCACTATCAATATAGACACACCATTAAATAACCCAAGTAAAACAGCTCCCCTAACACCTGAAACACAAACTGGAACTAATATTCAGACTGAGCCTACTACCCCGGCTGGTCAAAATGGAGACATCTCGGGTGGATATATCTGGCCATTTGATAAAGGTGTGGGTCGTGTCTCACAAGGACTTCATGCTGACCAGGCCTATGACTTCGCCGCTCCAACAGGGACACCTATACATGCTATATCTGGGGGAACAGTTCTTATTGCTCACCCAACAGGATACAATGGTGGTTATGGTAAGTATGTAGTTATCAACTTTGATGACGGTCGCCAGGCGATATTTGGTCATATGAGTAAAGTCGCTGTGGAAGAGGGAGATGTAGTTTCCCAGGGTGAGATTATCGGCTATGTTGGATCAACCGGTCACTCTACCGGACCTCACGTACATATCGGATTCCACGGATCGCTTGGTAATCCATATATAGGACTGAAGCTAAATAGTACAGACTTCCAAACCAATGACTAATAAAATAAACAAAATAATACTAGCAGTATTTATAGCCCTCGGGCTTCTGTTCGGTGGATTTGGGCCTGTCTCTGCTGCCACTACTACTGTCAAGAAAGTAACTAGCGTTAAATCATCTACAAAAAAAGTTGCTAAGAAGAAAAGAGTAGTTACAAAAAAGAAAGAACGCCTAATAGCGAATCCTCCACTGATCACAGTAGACAACGCCCCTCACTCAGCGAAGCGTGTAGCTGCAAAGAAAAAGACCACCAAGAAGTCAAATACAAAAACAGTAGCAACTACGAAAAAGATTTAAGCCACTTCTTGCTGGTAGCAGCTCTCACAGTAAACTATGGTGTCCGAATCTTTAGGGAAGCTAGTCTCGAATTCCGTGTTACATGCCACAACTCCATGAGGATGAGATGTGGTATTTTTATATACATCATTCTTTGAGCTGTTTCCATTGCAATCGCAAACCTTCCTGCTAAGCGTAAGTGGATTACGGTATGTTATACGTTCGTAGTGTCTACAATTCCAGCATAAGTGTGGAATAGGGGTGTTTGTTCTTCTGTAGAATTCAAGCTCTTCAGGAGTTATCCTAAATGCAGTAGAGCAAGTATGGGCGCAAGCCCCTGCATGATCGCAAGTGATAACCTCTTGGGTGATGTTGTCACTAACCTCCGATATTGTTTTTGGTATTAAGCCCGAATCTAGGGTCGCTGAATACGTTTTGTTTTGTGGACTCTGGTATGTATATCCATGCCCTAATATTTCTTCTTTTGATAGAGGAGCAAGTTCACTTGCTACAGTCTCGTTGTATGCAAATGGCGAAAGCTCTGTAGGGAAAAATTCTCCGTATTTATATACGATACCTCTTTTGTCTATGTATGGCATCTCATTCATGTGATTGATTATTTTAGTTAGCATGTTTTCATACTCTTCTTTCGTATACTGTTTATTGAATATGCAGTACTGTTTACCCCTAAGTCCTATGCATCCAAACAAATACGAGCAGTTGTGACAGTTGTGTGAATATGCAATATCATGACAGTCGAGTATCATCCTGCAAGATACTACTCTCGATCCAGGGTAAACAGTCGTTGACTCGTAAGACAATTCGGAGTTCTTTCCTATATGGTCTGAATTTGCGCAGTTTTTGGCTTGTGAATATGTTAGCCATAAATTTGCACAATCTTCGGCCCCATCGAATACATCAAAAGAGTTGGTGACATTCTTGGCGTGATTGATGTTATCTCCCGTGCAGCCAAATGAGTTTAGAATGCGGGCATATTTACGAGGGAAATTTTTAATAAACTCATCATATTGCATTTTTTGGAATACCTTGTTATCAAAATTCTCTATCTGAATTTCTTTTATTTTTTTATCATATTCATCCTTTGTGTATTGTTTGTTCCAGATCTGGTATGAAGCATTCTTTAGATTGGCGCAACCAAAACAGTGGTGGCAATTCTTGCAGTTGAATAAAAATGCTGAATCGAAACATCCTTCACAAAACATACTATATGATATGTTTGTACATGAGATACTCTCGCAGACTTCATAACACCGCTCACATTTCTTGAGCCAGTAGCAGTCCATGACATCTTTCGAATTAAATACGAATGCACTGTATAGGCAATTCTCATTGAAGTCTCCACCGATAACTAGATAGCAGTTCTTGTTCCCTTCTGTGATACTACAGTACTCGCTGTTTACTGAGTTGAAGTTGGAAAGAGCCATATCTGGCACATCTTTCCATAAGTCGCGTATTTGGGAGAAGAATGGTCTTGTGAAATCATAGTCACGAGCGTACATCAGCCCATCCCAAGAGTCTCCCCACCATGCTGTTTGGCAATATATCCTGTCTGGTTTATCTGGAGAGAATATCGAGATCACATCCTCTTCATGTCCAGGTGCGTCACACTTTCTCTTGTATAATATGCGCTCATTCCTGTACGAAACTCGCCTTATCAGACTACAGACTGGGCAAAATGTGGGTGCAGGTAAAGAGAGTTTAATAAGCACTTCTTGCTCGTTTGGAGTAATTCGAAACTCGCTTTTACAGCTTTGGCATATATTCATATCCAAATACTATATTTATTAGTTTGTATTGTAAAGACTTAGCTCTTTGGTCTGTATTGTAATGCCTCCAGTATATGTGCCGTCTCTATGGATTCTGATCCTGCAAGGTCTGCGATAGTTCGAGCAAGCTTGATCACTCGATGATAAGCTCGAGCTGAGAGCTGCAGTTTATCTGCACTTTGATTCAGTATCTTCTTTGTCTCATCACTAAGCGGTGCATATATGGATAGATCTTTTGCGCCCATTTCGCTGTTTGTAGATATCTTCCTGGTGGCGTTCTTAAACCTCTTGGATTGCATATCACGAGCAAGGATGACTCTATCTTTTATCATCTGGCTACTCTCACCTTGTGTCTCATCGCTCGAAAGCTTTTCATAGTCTACTTGGCCAACGTTTACCCATATGTCGATACGGTCCATTATAGGTCCTGAGAGCTTCCTCTTGTATCGGTCTAAGTCACTTGGTCTACATATGCATGCCTTCTGCTTACTCCCCTTGTTGCCGCATGGGCAAGGGTTCATGGCTGCTATGAGTATAAAATTCGAGGGGAATATGGCTGATCCACGGGCTCGAGATATGGACACCAGGTTATCTTCTAGCGGTTGGCGTAGGGATTCGATAACCCTCTTTTCAAATTCTGGGAATTCATCAAGAAACAGTACTCCCTTATGAGCAAGAGTAACTTCTCCTGGTTTAGGATTAGCCCCACCACCGATTATGGATACGTAGCTCGCTGTGTGGTGAGGGGCGCGAAAAGGTGGTTCAGTTATGATCTCGTCATTGAGAGTG
>JBAXNK010000051.1:0-5346 GCA_037133845.1 bacterium | reverse complement strand
CGTCTATCTGAAGATGGTCCTCGCCAAGCTACGATATGCACTGATGCTCCGCTATGCACCAGGGATGAAGAAGGATGTCGAAAATGCGGTTTCAAAAGAAGACTTCGAATACCTAGAGACTTTGATCAAAGCCAAGCCTGAGCACATATCAAGTGCGACTCTGTCGATACTTCTTGATGCATATCAAGCCCTCCGAAGCTCAGTCATCGATTCACTACCGCTTGAGATGGCGCTGATAAAGATATTGGGGGAGCAGAAGTAGACTTTTGTATATAAATGTTGTATTGTCTCTACGAATAATCCACCTTGAAAGGAGGTGATGTTTGTGATCAAACAGAGTCAGGTTGAAACATTCCTCAGTCGATTCATGAATAAGAGAGATCGTCGTCAGATAAAGGCGAGATTCTCCCGATACTCAGATAGATGGGGTCGACTTGACGAAGAAAAGCTGGAAGTTGTTCTGGGGAGTAAGTCGCTTTTGACGGACTTCCAGCTTGTTGAAGGGGCGGGCTTGCTCCGCTGTTGTCGGGCTGATTTCCGTAAAGCTATAGCCTCTGTCTGAATATATCGTTTGTTAGTTGGGCGGGGTGCACTTGACTCCCGTCCAACTTGAGGTTGGTGTTAGTCGCTAAGACTTCTTTTGAAGAGCACTGGCGGCTTTTTTTGTTGGAAGAGTTATTGTTTTAATGTAGGTCAGGTGTTATAATACTCGTATCCTACCTATGATAATAAAGACCAAAGAAAAAGAGGAAGCGATAAGGATGAGGAAAAGTGGCAAGACATACACCGATATTTTGAAGGCTATTCCGGTAGCTAGGTCTACACTCGCTCTATGGCTCAAAGAAGCCAAGCTCTCAATACCAGAAACTCAAAGGTTTACTGAAGCCAAGAGACTCGCATCTCTGCGAGGTGGGCAAGCAAAGAAGGAGAAAAGAATTGAAAGGCAGAATCAAATATTTGCTGAAGCAAAATCAAGAGTGAAAAGCTTGTCTGACTATGAATTCTTCTTGATAGGTGTTTGCCTGTACTGGGCAGAAGGAACCAAGGAGAAAGAGTACAATCCAGGGTCTCAGGTAGCATTCTCTAATATGGATCCGAAGATGATAATACTGTTTCTGAGGTGGCTAGATGAGGCATGCAAAATCTCAAAATCTATGATAAGATTCGAGATAACGGTTCATGAAAGCCATAAAGAAAGGCTTCCTGAGCTTCGGAAACATTGGTCTCGCGTAACGGGCTTCCCGATTGGCAACTTCTCTAATATTTACTTCAAGAGGAGTAAAATCAAGAAAACAAATAGGAAAAATACTGGAGAAAAATATTTTGGAGTATTGAAAATCAAGGTGAAAGAAAGTTCAGATTTAGTCAGGAAAATTGCGAGCTGGTCACAGGCAATTTTTGAAAAAGTTATAGATAAGTAACTTGTCCGTAAAGCTGGGAGATCGTCTAATGGCAGGACTTCTCCCTTTGAAGGAGAATATTTTGGTTCGAATCCAAATCTCCCAGCTTTGTGGAGAAGTTCAAATTATAATTAAATCTATGCAACATAAAATCTACATGGGGTGCGGGATTGTTATCTTAAATTCTACAAAAGATAAAGTCTTGCTAGGTACTCGTAGAAAAGAGCCGGATATAAACGGATATCAAATACCAGGTGGGACAGTGGACTACGACGATGGGGAGAATTTGCTCGAGGCAGCGGTGAGGGAAGTAGAGGAGGAGACTGGCCTGAAAGTCAAAGATACGAAATTCCTCTGCATGATGAATAGCTTCTACTATGGTAAAGAGCGACCGATATCTATCGGATTTGTGGCACAGAGCATGAGTGACGAGATTCCTGCGAATCCAGAGCCTCATAAGGCTGACGATTGGAAGTGGGTACCACTCGACGCTATACCAGAAGGTAAATGGTTCCGCTTATCCAAGACTGCAGTAGATTTCTATATAGAATTATTAAAAGACCCAACTCTTGATCGATTTGTTATTGATAGTGAGTATGTGAATTTGAAATAAATTATGGAAGATATTATAAAACCAAATCAAGGTGTTCCCGAAAAGAAAAAGTATGACATAGAGCTTATTGAAAACCTCGGAGTGCCTTTCGAGAAAGATCGCTTTGGTCAAAGTGCTTACATCCTAGAATTCCACCTTGATCACGGACTGCTCTTCATGAGAGTAATATTAAGAGATCCTCAAACTGGTTCAGGTGTGGTTATAACCAATATGAACATACCTTCTGCTTCTGGCGAGCGTGGAGAGGGTATGGGCTCACAAGCCGTACGAACCATAGTGGATTGGGCAAAGAGGAACAATTTCAATGAAGTTAGGGCAACACAAACAAGCGATGTAGAAGAATTCTGGGTAAAGAATGGGTTTACTAAAGATCCAAGCCATAGAGCAACGAATGATTTTACTTATAAAACAATAAATGAATCAAACTAATAAAGAAATTGAAAAGTTAGTGAAGAGTGATATGTATCAAGTTTTTCTACTGGCTAGCCCATGTTCGATACCTCTTTCGTTTGCCTCGCATACTTGGTTCGTTGTGAATAAGATGGGGGTTCTGTCGAGGTATGAAATAGTTCACACTGTAATGTATAGAAGCGAGAAGAGCTGGGGGCACTTAGCTATGAACTTCCTCCCTTCATTTTCTGGATTAAATATAATTCCATTTTATTTCGGTAAATTTTATTTTAAAGCAAATCTGGTAAACTTTATCGAGGGAGGGGAAGAGAGTAGTGCAAAAGGGATGATAGATTTTATAGAGAATTCTCCAAATATTTATTCTCATACCAAAGAATATGTATATACGGGACCTAATAGTAATACATATACCCAGTGGATACTTGACCAATTCCCAGAGTTTAAGGCGAAACTACCTTGGAATGCCGTAGGTAAAAATTATGAGAAAAAGGTGTTATAATATACATATGAATCCCGTAGTAGAAAATGGCATCATTTACTAAATGGGATATCAAATATGCTAGCTTGTTTATATTTTTGAATTATCAGATTAAAAATTGAAATGGTATATATACAATGCCATTTCTCACTAACGGGATGAAAGACTTTATAAAAGAATTCAAACAATTTATATCAAAGGGGAATGTGCTCGATCTAGCTATCGGAGTCGTGATCGGTGGAGCATTTGGTAAGATAGTGACTTCGCTCGTTACAGACGTGATCACTCCAATTATCGGGATGATTATCGGGGGTGTGAGGTTCAACAGCTTGCGTTTAGGGCAGGTCACTATTGGTAATTTCATCCAAGCAACGATCGACTTCCTCATCATATCTTTCGTCATATTCATCGTAGTGAAAGCTATAAATAAGTTCAAGAAAGAAGAGAAGGCGGAAGAGAAGATTCCCAATCAAGAGAAGCTCCTGATGGAGATCCGAGATTTACTCAATAAATAATATGGAAGATAAAACCCAAAAACTTTGGTTCCGGAGGAAGAGCTTCGGTTGGGGTTGGACTCCATGTTCGGCTGAAGGCTGGCTTGTGATGCTTGTTTACCTTGTAGGCATACTCAAGATAGTACTTTGGGCGAAATATATACAAGCTTCAGGTCCTGATGCTCTGTGTACTCTTGTTATGCCATTTGTATTACTGACCTCAATATTAATCTGTATTTGCCACATTAAAGGTGAGGATCCAAAATGGCAATGGGGGAATATTAATAATGCAAATAACAAAAACAATATGAAAACATATACCAAGAAGTTATATAAAAGTGAAGACAATAAAGTATTCTTTGGAGTGCTCGGGGGCTTGGGTGAATACTTTGACATAGACCCAGTGATATTCCGTGTTTTCTATCTAGCATTCTCTGCTTTTACTGGTATTGCTCCAGGAATACTGGCGTATCTAGTCATGGCGATGGTCATGCCAAAGAAGTCACACATCTCTCACGAATAGACTGAAGGAGTTCGATAATTAATCTTCTATTTGAGGTTTCTCTACGACAAGAGTCTCGATGCTGACTGCGTCGCCGGTGATGCGCATGACATCTTTGTCTATCTTCTTGAATTCGCTACTAGATTTATTGAAGTGGTTCACCGTAGTTGTGAGAGCACTTCCGAGCTTGGCGTGAGCTTCTTCGTATGTACGGAGGTGTGTACCGAGCTCGCCGACACGCTTGATGATGTCTTTCGCGGACTCTTCTATCTGGAGAGCTTTCAAGCCTTGGAGGACAGTCTGTAGATACGCGAGGAATGACGTAGGGGATACGATGATGACTTTGTATTTACTTGCGGCGCGCTGTATTAGGTTGTCTGTATCTTCACTTGTACCTGCTCCGATCTTGTTCACGAGTAGGTCGTAGTAGATCGCTTCATGAGGTATGAACATGAATGCGAAGTCCATCGTACCTTGCTCTGGCTGGATGTATTTCGACGTCTCTTGGATGCGCATCTTCAGGTCATTTACGAATACTTTCTCGAGTCTGTCCTTCTCTGTCTTGTCGTTCGTTTCAGAAATACGATTGTAATTCTCAAGCGAGAACTTGGAGTCTACGGGGATAATCTTGTCTTTTATGAACACTGCCGCATCGACAATGGTGCCGTCAGGGAAAGGGTACTGCATCTGGTAAGAACCAGGTGGCATGACATTCTTCAGTAGTGTCTCGAGGTAGTACTCACCGAGTATCCCGCGTTGCTTGGGGTTCTTTAGGATATCCTGGAGGTTCTGGAGCTGGTCAGCGAAGGAGACGACTTGCTTGTTCGTCTCATCTAGGCGGGTGATCTTCTCTGTGATATCCGAGATGATTTGTGAAGTTACGCTCGACTGGTGGCGCATAGTCGCATTGATTTCCTTCTGGCTTTCGCCGAGCTTGGCATCCACTGTTCTCGAGAGCTCGTTGATCTGAGTAAGGAGAAGTCCCAGTGCGGTGTCGTCTTTAGCGCCAGTTCCTTTCCTGATAGTTATAACTAGAAATATGACAACCCAGATGAGTATTAGAAGAAGTAATATGATAAGTATATTCATGTGCCTATTTTAGCATTTATTGAGCTTAAACGAAAAGCACGCCGGATGAGCAGTGTGCTCCTCGGCGTGCGGATTTTTCACAGTTTCCTCGTTTGAACGAGTGAGGCACCATGAGGACCTCGGGTTTGAACTAGCTTTTTTCACGGAGACGGAGGTAGTCAAACGAACGAACATGCTTGATTACAGTTGAGACCAGGTCTGCCTCTGTAATCGTTGGGTTGTCTGTGTCGTCGTTCTGGATAGCCTTCAGAACTTCTTCCGGGGTTCTGAGCGGGCGGCTGCCATCGACTCCGATTTGGAAGCCCCCTCTCGAAAGATTGATCCGGCCCCGGGGGGTATGACCAAGGATGATTGTTGTG
>JBAXNK010000050.1:0-5409 GCA_037133845.1 bacterium | reverse complement strand
ACAAGTTCTTTGTATTTTTCTTTTCCGACTTCTTCATTTTTGAAACAATAAGATTTTCCTCGTAAACCAGTAGAGAGAAAACAATTATCACAATTTTTGCAGTCATAACAAAACGCGCAATCAGAGCAACTGCGACAATCGTATGCGTATCGACATCTATAGCAATGCTCTGTATTTATAGTTTCATAATTTCCCTCATCTTTTCCAAAACTTGTATGGACATCGACAAGATCCTTGCCTTCAACAATATAAAAAGAATACATAGCATCCTCAAGCTTCCATGCTTTGATTACCAAGTAACAATTTTTACCCATCGCAAAATCGTTTGTGTATTGGCAATTAACACTCATGAGTCCATCATCTGTATCCATTGCAGGTTTTGGAACTTTTTTAAGAAGCTCTGCATATTGCTCGAAAAACGGTTTCGAAAAATCATACTCTTTTGCGTAATCCTCCGCATTCCAAGTATCTCCATGCCAAGCCTTTGGTGAATATGCGACTATCCCTGATTCAGGTGGGTATAACGAAATAATTGACGCACCAGTAAGACCGCATGTGGCTTTGTGAAAATTTATATAATTACGCCAAGCAAAACGACGTTGTCGTCGACACTCAGAACAAAAAGTTGGCGCTGGAACACCCATTTTTTCATAAAAGCCAAAGTCGTCTGATTCAATCGTAAAACCTTTCTTACAGTTTTGGCATGTGTTTGTTTGCATGCCTATATTATTACACAAATTCTTGTTGGTAGCACCTAGGGCAGTAAACTACCTCAGGGCGCTCTTGGGAGAAGGCTGTAATAATCGGATCAGAGCATTTGGCACAGGTACGCTCATAAAAGTGAGGTCGGTTAATCCTTGAGAAACGTTCTGCTTCACGACACTTTGGACAACGAGAGGGTAGAGGAAGCCCTAGCTTCTTTAGAATCTCAAGCTCTAGTGCGAGTATCTTGTACTTCTTTGGGCATGTTACACAGGCGATGACTTCGTTCAATATAGTATCGGAAACTTCAGCTAGAGTCTCAGGTAGATCTGCGCCATCAATTGTAGCCTCGGGTTGAGACTCCGGTTCATCGTGCCAATAGTAGCCCTCGCTCTCTACCTGATCTCGAGTCTTGGGAAAGAATTTACCAGCGTTAGATAAGTTGTATGCATATACAGAAAATTCGCTTGGAAAGAATTCGCCGTATGGATATGGTTGTCCGAGTTTGTCTATATATGGATTATCCACCATATCTTGTCTTATTTGTGTGACTAGTTTTTCATACTCTTCTTTTTCATAGACCTTATTCAAGATAGAGTATTGCTTACGCTTCAGATTCACACAACCAAAATCATTCTTACCAGATACACAAAATATACAGTACTCTAAGTTGATAGTATCAGGGAAACAGTACGAAGAGAATTTCACATTACTAGAATTCGCACCCACATTCCCAGACTCATATACGAGAGTCGCGTTGTTACCCCAACCAGAATAATCCACGCAGTCGCGCGCAGGGGCCACAGTGATAAACTGACATCGACGACAATCCTCCGCTCCGCTTGCAATATACATGTCGAGAGAATTCTTGGACTCGTATACGTACTCACCAGTAGTGTTCACATTGAAACTATTCCCGGTGTAAGATCGATAGGGAAGTGTAAGCCAGAATTTCTCTACTTCTTTCTTGAAGTTCTCTATGCCAGTTCTTGTATCAAGTCTGAGTTCTTTTATCTTATCTGCATAATCTTCTTTAGAATATTTCTGATTGAATATACAGTATGATTCGCCACGCAAGTTCGCACATCCGACACAGTTTGTACAACTATAGCAATTCCGAGAGAACCAGACATCAGTACATGAATCACACTCTTGAGAGAATAATACTTGGTAAGATTTATTCTGTCCGATACATTCGTAACACAACTCAGAATCATTCATGCGGACACAGTCACTGGAATCTTTGAGCGTATTCAAGATGGATGAGTAAGTTACGTTCTCACAATAGTCAGCCCATACAGTGAGCACGCAATTCTTGCACCAAGCCATAGCATTGGAGTAGTCACAATTCTTCAAAGTCAGGTGCTCAGTTTCTAGTGCCATGTGTGGAGTCTTCAAGTAGAGCTCGCGAACTTGTGAAAGGAAAGTTTTACTCGGATCATAATCCATAGCATACTCAGTCCCATCCCATGAATCACTCCACCAACAATTATTACAATAAACTATTATCTCCTGTGAGGCAGGGTAGATCGAGAGTGTGCGCTTCTGGCACTTGTCACAGTTCCTCCAGAACAGTGACCATGCATTCGAATTGGCAACGCGTCTGACCATGCGACAGTCAGGACATCTGAGTGGGTGGGGGACATTGATCTTCTGATAGTAGAGCACATCGCGTTCATCTATCATAAAATCTTTTTTACAGTTTAAGCAATTTCGTGTTTCCATAAATTATTTCATCTGGACTTTTACAATACCAGAATTGTTATCACTTGATAAGTATCCAGACCACTTCTCCAAAGAAGGTAGTTCTATCGAGAGCGAGGTTGCTGGTTTTGTAAAAATGACTGTTGTTTCAAATTTCTTATTTAATATCTGATCCTTGTTCAAGCAGGCATCAATATCTCCTGATAAAATTATCTTGTCTAAACCAATACAAATATCAATAACCTCTGATTTAAATACTTCCATATTTTTAACTAGCACTACTCTGTCTTTTAAATCTTCCAGGGCTTTAGCTACTTCAATAAATAAATTACCATTACCACTATCCAATATTAAAACTTTCTTATTCTTGTTGACCCCTAATTCTTCAAGAGAATTTACTAGGGAAACTTCCGGATTGTCCAATCCGACCTGTTTCAAGAAATCATCTTTGGCCATAGGAAAGGCTGTTATAAATAGAATCTTGGAACTAGAAAAAAATAGGTGCGCAACTAAGCTAATCGTAAAGTGAGAGCCCCCAGACCCCTCTCCGTATGTAACCAAGCAAGGTAAATCAGATTCTTTCGGGTGATACGTTTCACTATTTAATAAAATCTCATCCATACCCAGAGCATAGCATCTGGGTAGCTTTATTCAAGCTCAAGGAGGATAGGGCAGTGGTCGGAGCCCATGACATCAGCTAGGATTTTAGAGCTCTTAACTTTGGATTTTATTTTCTTAGACACCATAAAGTAATCTATCCTCCAACCTACATTGCGAGCGCGAGCTCCGGCGAAGTGACTCCACCATGTATAGTTACCATTGCCTTGAGTAAAAAGTCGAAAGGTGTCGATAAATCCTGCATCGATAAAGTTCTGGAATCCTTCACGCTCCTCATCTGTGAAGCCCTTGTTCCCAACATTCTCTTTCGGACGGGCAAGATCTTCAGGTGTGTGAGCGACATTCAGATCCCCACAAAAAACCACAGGCTTCTTTTCTTCAAGTTGCTTCATATATGCAAGGAATGCTCGGTCCCAAACTTTGTGACGAAGTGGTATCCGGGACAGATCGTCTTTCGCATTGGGGGTGTAAACTGTTGCGACGAAGAACTTCTTGAATTCTGCAACGATCACTCTGCCCTCGGAGTTCGCATCACCATACTCGTCGGCAACTAGCTTAAACTTCTTGGCAATGTCAGCTGGTATATCGAGTGCGATAGAGATAGGCTTATCTTTGGTGAATATCGCTGTGCCACTGTAGCCTGCACGAGTAGCTGAGTTCCAGTACTCTTCGTACTCCGGTAGATCTACCTCGGACTGATGCTGTTGCGCCTTCGTCTCTTGCAAGCAAATAATGTCAGGCTTGTACTTGTTCACGAATGGCACGAAGAGGTCCTTCCTGTAAACCGCCCTGATTCCGTTCACGTTCCACGATATGAGTTTCATTGCTCTATTATATGTACATTCAATACGTTACACAAGATTTAGTTAATGAGTACCTTATATTGATTTATGTAGACTGCCGGAGCGCGACGGCGCGAGGATAAGGAAATTTCTAGCAAAGAAATTTCCGGTCGAATAAATCAATACAAGGTATGATTATTTACTATGGAATTTCTTGTGCACGTCGCGCAACTGCTTGTCTGTCACATGAGTATAGATCTGAGTTGTAGCTATATTGGCATGCCCGAGCATCATCTGCACCGAGCGTATATCAGCCCCATTTGAAAGTAAATCAGTGGCGAACGAGTGGCGGATCACGTGTGGTGTCACTTTCTTCGATATACCTGCGGCTATCGCATAGTGTTTCACTATGCGTTCTATAGAGCGAGGGGTGAGTCTTTGATTCTTACTTCCACTTGTTCTATTGCTCGAGTACTGCACAAACATGGGCTCATCCAAATCTTTTCTTTCTTTTAGATATTTTTTAATGGCAGTTCGAGCAGAGTCTGATATGAATACCACTCGCACCTTCTCACCCTTACCGCGGATTGAGAACTCATCTTTAGATAGATCGAGATCTCGATCGAGCGAGCACAACTCAGACAAGCGAAGACCAGTAGAGAACAGCAGTTCAAGTATTGCCTTATCACGGTACGACTTTAGATCCTGCTTCTTATCTGGAGCCTCCATGAGTCTCCTTAGCTCTTCTGTTGAGATAAGATCAAGTGAGCGCTCTTTAATCTTGGCTAGGTCGATTCTATCAGGGGAGAGGGATTTGATTCCACGCTTCATTAAATACTTCAAGAATGAGCGTAACGCTATAAGATGATAGTTCTGCGTATTCTTCTTGAGAGTCGAAGCTTGCTGACCACGAACCTTCACTCCAGGCTGACGATTTAGATACAGTCTGAACTCACGGATATTGTCATCGTTGATATCTTCAGGGTCGCGGACCTTCGCGAACTCTATATATCGGCCCAAATAGTAGTCATAGTTACTCACAGTCTTTAAACTGTTGCCCTTTTCGATCTCGACATGCTCTAGGAACTCTCTTTTTAGTTGTTCAAGTCTGGTGGTCATTGATATATAGGCTTTTAGTGGGTGAGTCGTAAAACATTATAGCCCCTCTTGCATTTTTTTACAATTTGTGCTAGTATAAGGCTCATGTTAACAGTAAAGAAAAAGCAGAATATTATCAAGAAAGCTCAGCTACACGCCAAGGATACTGGATCTCCAGAAGTGCAGATCGCCATTTTAAGCAAAAGAATCGACGAGCTCGCTACTCATTTGAAAAGTCATAAAAAAGATAACCACTCTCGCAGGGGTCTAATCAAGATGGTTGCTGACCGCAGAGGTCACCTCCGACACCTTGAGAACACAGATAAGGATCGTCACCTAGTTCAGGTCAAGAAAATCAAGAGCGAATAAGCTCATCTAATAATGAATATAATAAAACACAAAGAACAGAGGGTAGGAGTCTTTATAGACACTGCCAATCTGTATCATTCGGCTAAGAATTTATACAGAAGGAAGGTAAACTTTGGTGCAGTACTCAAAGAGGCAG
>JBAXNK010000049.1:0-5628 GCA_037133845.1 bacterium | reverse complement strand
GGTTGCTTAGTACTAAAGAAATTGTGAGTACGCTGGCGGGATTCAGTCCTATAAAAGGTCAGATTAATTAATCAAATAATAATTCATTTATATATGAACATGTTCGCAATATTGGTCGCAGCACTCGCTGCATTTATCATAGGTTTCCTTTTTCATGGTCCAGTGTTAGGTAAGGTTTGGATGAAGCTTGCCAACATCACTCCCACAGGTAAAGAGAAGTTCTCTGATATGATCGGCCAGATGATCTGGAACTATCTAGCCAATGTGCTCACCGCGGGGGTTCTAGCTGGTATTATATATACAGCGTTCTCTTCAGTTCTAATGGGGGATGCACACTGGTATAAGGGTGCTATCATCGCAGCTTGGATGTGGCTTGGATTTATATTCACTAGTAGCTCTATCGATGTTATCTGGATGGGTAAGTCTTGGAAGCTCTGGCTCTTTGAAGCCGTTGCCTCGCTCGTTTGCTTCGCAGCTATGGGTGCAATTCTTGCAGCTTGGAGATAAGAGTAATAAAATAGTTCCATTGACAAATTTCACTTTGTATGCTATCATACGAGGTGAAGTTTTTCATCATATCTTACGGGAGAAAGAAAAAATGTTCGACATTAGAAAGCTTTTCATTCACACTGCGTCATTCCCGGTTTATAACTGGGAGCAGCGTGGATACGAGGGTCGGATGCGTGAAGTGCACGCTGGACCGAAGGATCTGTGCTCACAGTGCAATGCACGTTGTTACGGGCACAATCTATTCCGCAACATCCTCACGTTGCGGGGTAAGATCACCTTCGGTCTGCCCATCTGGCTCGTCTTCTTTCTCGGAGCATTGGCTGGAGCGGCTATCAAAAAATATCTCCAGCAGCCGTAAGCTCTTTCTCTCAGGTCTGTCACGAACCTGAGAGTCACATGAATCGTGATGCAAGCGGCACCAAGCAAGAGGACACTCTGTTAGGTGCCCTTTTTGTTTCCAAATTATATAAATGAATACACAACACAAAACCCCTCCGACTTGCGTCGAAGGGGTTTTGCTAGGCAATTGTCAATAAATAATTTTATTTATTGGAATCATTTACTCACGGGTTCATTATAGCAAATACTATGCTATTGTCAAGTGTTTAATATTCTGGTATAATGATTCTAGTTCGTATTGGATAAGTGCGCCCCGAAAGGGGTGAGGAAAGTCCGAACACATGCCTCGACTTCGGTCGGGGATCCGTAGCGGGTAACGCCCGTCGACAGTGATGTCAGAGGTGCGAGCAGTGACGGTCCGAGCGAAAGCAAAGACCATCCCGAATATTCGTAAGAATAGTAGGGATGAATTCTCTAGGTAACTAGAGAGGTGAAACGGCTAAATCCTTACGTGTGTGCAAGACCGTGTCCTGCGAAGCCTCGTGCGTAGCAGGAAGAGTCGCTTGAGTCAGAGAGCAATCTATGACCTAGATAAATACTTATCGATCAGACGCAAGTTTGATTACAGAATTCGGCTTATAGGTACGAACTAAATATATGAAAAACATCTTGTCCAAAGCAGGGTGTTTTTCATTTCTACTTGCGAATAAATTAAATTAGAAAATAATTTTATTTTTTTATTAATTTTTCTTTTTATGATGAATAAAAAGTTATCCACAGTTTTTATGAAAAAAGTATTGCAGTATGCACGCAAGTGTAAGATAATATACGTATGAGTATGATTAATTAATTTACAAATTATTTTTTATTAAATTTTTTGTACGGTCGTGAAATCATACATCTTTTAAAAATAATTATTTTAAATATATGGCAGCAAAAAAGAAGGCTAAGAAGGCAGTAAAGAAGACAACAAAGAAAAAGGCTACAAAGAAAAAGAAGTAATACTTCTTTCAGTAATAAAAAATCCCCCCTCTATCAGGGGATTTTTTATTGCTTAATTAATGTCTAGATATATGCTAATATAGATAGGCTATTATGAGTATAATCAAAAATATAAAGGGTTTATTCGCAAGTGGCGATAATCGTAAAATAGGTAAATGGAAGGGCACAGTAGACAAGATCAACTCTCTGGAGGCAGGGTTGTCTGGTCTTGCTGATGCGGATCTGAAAGATCGCACAGCCGAACTCAAGTCTCGACTAGCATCCGGCGCAACGCTCGATGACATATTGCCAGAAGCCTTTGCGCTTGTCCGTGAAGCCTCTCGCCGTGTGCTCGACAAACGTCACTACGATGTACAGCTCATAGGAGGACTCGCTCTTCACTCAGGCAATATTGCAGAGATGCGTACAGGTGAAGGTAAGACTCTCGTTGCAACTCTACCTGCATACTTGAATGCTCTGACAGGTGAGGGCGTGCACATCGTCACAGTGAACGACTATCTGTCTCGTCGTGATGCAGTTTGGATGGCGCCAGTGTACTCACTTCTAGGGCTCTCTGTCGGAGTTATTAATAGTTTAGGAACTTCATACCTATACGATGCATCACATGAGACCAAGATAGATGCTGAGAGCGATTTGAATACTTTTAAAGTTCAATACGAGTTCCTGAGGCCCGCTACTCGACGCGAAGCTTATGCCGCTGACATCACTTATGGTACGAACAATGAGTTCGGATTTGACTACCTAAGGGACAACTTGGTTGTAAGCGTAGATGCCCTGGTACAAAGAGGTCATCACTATGCGATAGTGGATGAGGTGGACTCGATTCTTATAGACGAGTCTCGTACACCACTTATCATATCTTCTGCCACTGACGATGCAGAGGAGCTTTATCATACATTTGCAAACATATCGAAAGCCCTAAAAGAGGGCGATGACTATACCGTGGACGAGAAGCTCCGTGCGATATCTCTGACTGATACAGGTATCACTCATGCAGAGTCTCTCCTTGGCATATCTGACATATATACAGAGAAGGGTATCAAGTATGTTCATCACCTCGAGACTGCAGTTCGAGCTCGAGCACTATATCAGAACAACAAAGACTACGTAGTCAAAGATGGCGAAGTCATCATAGTCGATGCCTTTACTGGGCGCCTGCAGCCAGGCCGTCGATGGAGCGAGGGACTACACCAGGCTATCGAAGCTAAAGAGGGCATGAAGATCGAGAAGGAGACTCGCGCCGTAGCTTCGATCACCTTCCAGAACTATTTCCGTTTTTACAAGAAGCTCTCCGGCATGACTGGTACGGCTGAGACTTCCAAAGAAGAGTTCTTCAAAGTCTATGGTATCGACGTCATTGTTGTGCCTACTCATAGGGCTATAAACAGGAAGGATCACAACGACCTGATCTACCAGACAGAGAAAGCCAAGATGCGAGCCGTAGCTCAGAAGGTTAAAGAGCTCAATGTATCTGGCCAGCCAGTACTCATCGGTACGGTATCTATAGAGAAGAACGAACTCCTTTCTGCATATCTTACCGATGCAGGTATTCCTCATACCGTACTCAACGCCAAGAATCATGAGAGGGAGGGCGAGATCATCGCCAATGCTGGTCGCATGGGTGCAGTGACTGTGGCTACGAACATGGCAGGACGCGGTGTAGATATCGGGCTCGGGGGAGTGCCTTTCGACAAAGAGGCTCATGCCAAAGTTCGCGAGATGGGAGGACTATTTGTCCTAGGTACCGAGCGTCATGAAGCTCGCCGTATCGACAATCAGCTCCGTGGCCGTTCAGGCAGACAGGGTGACCCTGGTGAGACAGCTTTCTTTGTATCGCTTGAGGATGATCTGATGCGCATATTCGGATCAGACCGTATCAAAAGCATGATGGAGAAGCTAGGAGTCCCCGAAGACCAGCCTATCGAGAATAGCTTCATAAGCAATACTCTAGAGTCTGCTCAGGCCAAGATTGAGGGCTTCCACTTCGATTCCCGCAAGCACACACTCGAATATGACAATGTTATGAACCATCAGCGTAAGGTGGTCTATGAGCGCAGGCGTACTATGCTTGCCGGTGAGCAGGCCGACCTTGAGAAGTTCCTCGAAGAGCTTTACTTGGAATACCCAGATTTGGCAAGTACCGTATCGCAGAAGAGGTCAGCGACAGGGGATACAGCTTTCTTTGAGACTTTACGCCGTATAGTTCTCCACACTACAGACACTCTATGGGTAGAACACCTGGAGACCATGGAGTACACTCGCTCATCAGTGAACCTCCGTGCCTATGGCCAGCGCGAACCCCTTATAGAATACAAGAAAGAGGGCCTAAGGCTCTTCAAAGAGATGGAAGCTATGTTCCGTGAGCAGGTAGTATCGTTCATCAACACCCTAAACGTGGAAATGGCCGAGCGCCAAGTAGTAGAGACAGAGGCAACCCCAGTCCTAGTACTCAATTCTGATGATGGCTCTGATCAGCCGAACATAAAGACCGGTCCAAAAGTAGGCCGTAACGATCCTTGTCACTGTGGCTCTGGCAAGAAGTTCAAGAACTGTCACGGCAAGTAAAATAGGGGAATATCCTTATAAATTAGCGTTTTTATAGGACAAATAGGGGAGTTTGTCAAAAATCCAGCCAAACCCATGCCTAGAAAGGCAAATAAGACAATATTTAGTGGCAAGTTGTCAAGTGGAAGTATACAAAATAACCTTATAAAATAAGGTTATTTTGTATTTGACATAGGGGATTTTCATTGTATAACTATTGACTTTTAATGCTCTTCGTGCTACTATATTGGGAGTTCCGGTATGTTATCTACTTGATAATATACAGGAGCTTTTTAGTTTGGTGGCCTCCTGTGGTCCAAAACCTAAGCCAAACTAGCATAGAAGTTCCCAAGAGGTTGGGCGTTCGACGCAACGTAAATGTGTCACCTATGAATAAACAAAAAATAAAGAGTTACTTGCAGTCTATGGTTGCCGTTCCCTTGTTTGTTATGGCACCGCTTACTGGATTCACATCCATACCAAGCTTGATTGCAATTAATAGCGGAATAACGATCGACCATTCTTCGGTTATAACAAGCCAGGAGGATACCGATCGTCAGAATAAGGCAGACGTTCTAGATGCATACTTTGCATCATATGATTCTCCTCTTGAAGGTTACGGTATGAAGTTCGTAACTGAAGCCGAGAAGAATGATATCGATTGGAGACTGCTCCCAGCTATCGCCATGCGCGAGAGTACGGGAGGCAAGAATGCTTGTAAGAAGGTCTCAAACAGTGTGTTCGGGTACGGATCTTGTAAACTTTCCTTCAAGTCTATCGATGAATCTATCGAGATAGTGTCAGCAAGTCTAGGTGGTAATAACCCCAACACTGCTCGTCACTATGCCGGTAAGACTACGGTACAGATATTGAAGAAGTACAACCCTGACTCGATCATCCCTGGCTACTCCAAGCAGGTCATCAAGATTATGAAATCAATTGATGATACTGATGATATAGCTTAATAATTAAAATAAAAACCTAGCTAGGACAGTCCTAGCTAGGTTTTTATTTTGCGTGTAGAGTCTAGATCTTTTTGAAAGATTCGATCATAATGCTTTTCTCGCCGTTGCGTTCAGTGACTTTGCCTTGGAGGGCGATGATAGTGTCATTCACTAGGCTCTCTCGCATCTCTTCGTAAAGCTTGGAGAAGATCACAGCATCTATTGAGCCTGTGTAGTCAGATATCTTGATGAATGCCATTCGGGTATTCTTCTTGGTGGTGACCATGCG
>JBAXNK010000048.1:0-5724 GCA_037133845.1 bacterium | reverse complement strand
CAGGATATCCTGTGTATTTTTTTATTCACCCCCTCCTTGTGGAGGAGGGGGAAGGGGGTGGTGTATTATAATTCTCGAGATTATTTTCATTATTACGGAATCTAAATTCGTATTAATCTCAGTATTAGTAAATCTTATAACCCTTACCCCCAATATCTTAAAAAATTCTGTTCTATTTTTGTCATATTCCTGAGCATCTTTTTGAAAATGTTGCGATCCATCAATTTCTATTGCTAGTTTGTTTTTAGGACAATAAAAATCTGCAATATATCCACCGATGCTGTGTTGCCTGCGAAACTTAAATCCAGTTTGAGAATTTTTTAATCTAGACCAAAGCAACACCTCCTGAGGAGTTGTATTATTTCTTAAATTTTTTCGACGAGATATTAATTCTGGTATGTTATGTAATCTTTTCATACACCACCCCTTTATCCCCTCCTCCACAAGGAGGGGAAGGACACTAAATCAGAAACTTTTCTGGGTACTCTCCTGCGATTTCTTTTGCCCTTAAATATCTCTGATAGAAAGCCTTTTTAATCTCCGGTAAAACTATTTTCCTATTCCAGTCTTTCTCTATCTTGGCTAGAAGTCTTTTTTCTAAATCTTTCATATCTTCTCTAATCTCATCTTTAAAATAAGTTGAGTAAAATTTACCGACGAAGTGAGAAGCGCCATCAGCAGTGCTAACTATTTGCACTTCTATTGGCTCTTTTGAAATATCTATTGTCTCTTTCATCTCCATTCTGGTCCAGGAATCAAGAACCTTGTCTATAAATTCTTTTGATAGACCCACAGAAGCAAGGGCTTCAATTCCCTTGGTTTTTGTTAATTCATATTCATTGTTTTCATCGAAAGGCTTGCCAAAATCATGGAACCACACTAAGGCATAAACAATATTTATATCTGCTGACTGATATATGTCACACAACTCCATAGCTATTCTCTCGACAATCACAAGATGATCATTCACCATCCAATCCCAATAGGCAAAACTGGGATTGTTACAGTTTTTGATGACTATATTTTTAAATTCACTGAGTTTAGCCTGGATGTCATCCATAAATTTAGTTATATATACTCATCGCTTTGGGGTGACCATCTGCTGCGATGAGAGCGATGATTTCTGCAATTTTCTTGGATTCTTTTTTCAGGAGTTTGAGTTCATCATCCTTGAATTTGCCGAGGAGGAATTTCAGAATTGCATCCTCGCCTTTCGGCTTCTTGATCTTACCAGTGGGTGTATGTGGCGAGACGCCGACACGGATACGCACGAATTCACGAGACTTCACTTTCTTAATTATTGATTCAAGGCCATTGTGTCCACCCGATGATCGATCAAAAGAAATTTTAAGATTTCCTATTGGTAGATCTAGGTCGTCGTAAACTACAATTAGATTCTTCAACTTCTTCGGGCCATCTATCACTTGCGCAACTGCATTGCCTGAATTGTTCATGAAAGTTTCTGGGAGCATGAAATCAAACTTCTCGCCACCGACTTCGCCCTTTGCACGAAGTGATTTTGTTTTCATATCATTCTTCCAATCTGAAAAGTCATTGCCATCAGCGATATGCGAAAGTATGATGCGTCCAGCATTGTGGCGAGTGTTCTCGTATTCATTTCCAGGATTACCCAACCCAACTACAAATGTCATAGTTCTGTCATCTTATCATTTATATTTATTCTTGTCTCTACTCCCACCACCCCGCCTTGCCGGGCACCCCTCCTCGGGCAGGAGGGGAAGCAATACAACACATATAATCCACTTATGTCAATACTATTTATATGATAGAATGCCACTTATGGAAAATAGTACTGAAAATAAGGCTAATTCAGAAGAAAAAGGGTCTAATATGTTCCTGAAATCAAAATTCCGTGAACAATTAGAGAAAGTTTGGGATCTAGTCAAGTTCGCAGCTATAGCACTTGCGATAGTTATACCTATCAGACTATACATCGCTCAGCCATTCGTAGTCTCTGGGGACTCCATGTTCCCTACCTTTCACGATGGCCAGTACCTTATCGTAGATGAGATATCGTACATACTTCAAGGCCCTCATCGTGGAGATGTGATCGTGTTCAGATATCCCAAGGATCCTTCTCGCTTCTTCATCAAGCGCATCATAGGCATGCCAGGAGAGAAGATAAACATCAAAGACGATACACAAAATATAACAGTTACCGTTACGAATGATGCGAATCCAGATGGTTTCAAGCTTACTGAGCCTTACATGAATGAGAGGTTTACAACAACAGACCAGTGTAGGATACATAAAAACGAAATCACTCCCACAGACAAGACCTTCACAACGGGTCCCAATGAATACTTTGTCATGGGTGACAACCGTGACTGCAGTTCAGACTCTCGTATCTGGGGACTTCTACCACGCAAGCTCATGGTCGGCCGAGCTTACTTGAGACTATTACCATTTGGTGACATCTCTTATCTGCCTGGTGCATATAAGGAAAGTAAATAATTAAAATATATGGCTGAAAATAAAAAACCAAACAAAGCTCCGTTCCAATCCGTTCGAGGTATGCGCGACATCATAGATGATCAGTACTATCAGTTCCAGGGCTTCTTCGAGAAGGCTCAGGAAGTCGCAGTTTACTACGGATTTAAGCCCATAGAGACACCGATAACCGAGTCCGCTGAAGTATTCACTTCATCTATCGGCGAAGGCACTGATATCGTCGATAAAGAAATGTACACAATGAAAACAAAGGGTGGTGATCAGCTGGCACTACGACCAGAGCACACAGCGGGACTCATGCGTAGCTACATCGAGCATGGCATGCAAGCACTACCTCAGCCAGTCCTCTTCTATAACTATGGCCCAAACTTCAGACATGAGAATCCGCAGAAGGGCCGTTACCGCCAGTTCTACCAGTTTGACGTAGATGCTATAGGGTCAGACAAAAGCATCTTAGATGCCCTAGTTATCAAGACTGCATGGACAATTCTTGGTGAAGCAGGAGCAGAAGGACTATCGATAGATATAAACTCTATCGGTGATAAGGAATGTCGATCTGGATACATACGTGAACTAGTTTCCTACTACAAGAAGAACATGGCGGTACTTCCCGCTATTGACCGCGAGAGATTGAAGGTCAATCCGCTACGCATACTCGACTCAAAAGAAGAGAAAACTATCGAACTCAATGTAAATGCTCCAGATACTCTTTCTAACCTTTGCCCTAACTGCAAGAAGCACTTCAAAGAAGTCCTAGAGTACCTAGAAGAGATGGGTATACCTTACAACATAAACAAGTGCCTAGTACGCGGACTTTCCTACTACACTCGCACAGTAGCTGAGATCATGCTTGAAGATAAAGAGACTGGCAAGAAGGTGGCCATAGCTGGTGGTGGTCGCTATGACTATCTAGGTCGTGCTCTCGGATCCAAGAAAGATATCCCCGCTGTAGGTATAGCCATAGGTGTAGACCGTGTAGTTGAAGCTCCATGGTATAGCAAGCTCTCCCCTCGCATAAGCAAGAAGCCGAAGATCTACTTCATACAACTCGGATTTGATGCCAAGCTCAAATCACTCAACGTCATAGAGATACTCCGTAAGGGTAAAATTCCAATAGCTCAGTCTATATCGAAGGACAGCCTAGGCACACAGCTCGCAGTCGCAGAGAAGATGGGCATGCGCTATGTCATCATATTCGGCCAGAAGGAAGCTATGGAGAACTCTGTTATTTTCCGCGACATGAACACTCGAAGCCAGGATACAGTCAAGCTGCCGAAGCTTCTAGAATACATCAAGAATCTTTGTTAATAAGAATCTAGTCATAAAATCTATGATTAAAATAACTCAAAATGGTGATCCAGTCCTAAGAAAAATTGCGAAGGAGGTGCCTATTGCAAGTATTGGTAAAGACAAGATCCATAAAGTAATAGCTGATATGAAGAAAGCACTTCACTCTCAAGATGATGGCGTAGCGATAGCTGCTCCTCAGATCGGAGTATCACTGCGCATATTCGTGGTCTCTGGTAAAGTATTCGAAGAAGATTTCATCAGAGGTAGTAGGGTGCTCGAAGAGATCACAGTAAAGCATCCAGATCTAGTATTCATCAATCCCATCTTTAAGAAGATGTCACGCGACAAGAAGGCGCTCTCTGAAGGATGCCTTTCTGTGCGACCGATATATGGTAAAGTCCGCAGAGCCACCAAAGCAACCATAGAAGCTATCAATGAGCATGACAAGAAATTTACCAGGGATGGTACCGGGCTACTCGCTCAGATATTCCAACACGAGACAGACCACCTAGACGGGATACTCTTCATCGACAAAGCAAAAGATATGCACGAGTCAACTAGCGAAGAAGAATTTAGATAATATGGATACAGAGAAACATTTAAAATTTGCATTCTTTGGAACGCCAGAAGTAGCAAGTAAGACTCTTGAGATTTTGTATAAGAATGGCTATGTGCCGAGCATTATTATCACACAGCCAGATGCACCCTCTGGTCGCGGACTTGAGCTACACGAGAGCCCTGTATCAATATGGGCAAAAGAGCATAATATAAATTGCTTAAAACCAGATAAAATAACCCCGGAGTTCATAGAAGAATTTAATAAATTCAATACTGATCTATCTATCGTAGTTGCCTACGGCAAGATACTCCCCGAGGCTCTCATAATAACACCTAGACTTGGCACTATAAATATCCACTATTCACTGCTACCCAAATATCGTGGAGCATCTCCGCTTGAAGCAGCACTACTTGCCGGTGATGAGGTGACAGGTGTGAGTATCCAACAAATGGAGTTTAAAATGGATACGGGACCGATAATAGCTGAACAAGGGCTTGCCATAAACATAAATGACACGAAAGAAACTCTGAGAGAAAAGTTGATTGTACTAGGCTCAGAACTTTTAATTAAAACATTACAGACCCCCTCCTTTATCCTCCCCCTTATTAAGGGGGAGGTGCCGAAGGCGGTAGGGGTCGCTCAAAATGAGTCCCTTGCTACATACTGCAGTAAAATCAAGAAAGAAGATGGCGAGATTGATCCAACTGGCGATGCAAGAATTAATTGGAATAAATATCGTGCATTCTACGGCTGGCCAGGGGTGTTCTTCTTTCTAGATGGTAAGCGCATAAAAGTCACCCATGCTCGCTTTGATAATGGCCTATTCATCATAGAGAAAGTAACACCTGAAGGTAAAAAGGAAACTACATACCAGAATCTTCTGGATACTTTGAAGTAAACGGATTGCGCTTGGAGAGGCCTTTGATCATCTTCTTCACACTACGAGCGCCGCGCTTGAAGAGTGTCTCTTTGCGGTCTTTAGTGCTTGTGATCTTGCGGTAAATATCTTCACGAACGGCATCGATCGCAGCGTAGAGATCTTCTTTCTCGGACTCTGCATAGAACTTGTCTCCATTGATATCTAAATTGAACTCAGCACGGTAGAATTCCCCCTGTTTATGATGATTAGTTGTCTTGCCAACTTCTACATAACAAGCCATCTCATCATTGCCCTTCGCAAATTTCTCAAGTGAGGCAACGCGCTTGTTCACATAGTCTGATATTGCACTAGTCAATTCCATATTCGTCGCTTTTATATTGATACTCATATATTTTCTCGCCCCCAAGGCGAGTACTTAACTAGTAACAATTATATTATACCAAAATATCTGATATAGTGTAATATATTTTGATTTGACCTAAATCCACATACATGTCACTACACACCAACCGCCACCATCACA
>JBAXNK010000047.1:0-5743 GCA_037133845.1 bacterium | reverse complement strand
AGGGCGTGGACTACTGGGGTATCTAATCCCATTCGCTACCCACGCTTTCGTGCTTGAGCGTCAGATGTGTGCCAGTATAGTGCCTTCGCTTTTGGTGTTCCCCATGATATCAACGGATTTCACCCCTACACCATGAGTTCCCTATACCCCTCACACTCTCAAGTTTTGCCGTTTCGTTCGCGGTTTCTAGGTTAAGCCCAGAGATTTGACAAACGACTAACACAACCGCCTACGCACCCTTTACGCCCAATAATTCCGGATAACGCTCGGGGCTCTCGTATTACCGCTCCTGCTGGCACGAGATTAGGAGCCCCTTATTCATGAGGTACCGTCAATAAACTTCTTCCCTCATAAAAGATCTTTACACTCCGAAGAGCTTCATCAATCACGCGGCGTCGCTCCGTCAGACTTTCGTCCATTGCGGAAGATTCTCGACTGCAGCCACCCGTAGGTGTATGGGCCGTGTCTCAGTCCCATCGGTGGGGGTCAGCCTCTCAGCTCCCCTAAGCGTCATAGCCTTGGTGGTCCTTTACACCGCCAACTAGCTGATACTTCACAGGCCTTTCCCTAAGCGTTAAAACTTTACCCCGGAGGGACCATCATGTATTAGCACACCTTTCGGTGTGTTGTTCATGACTTAGGGGGAAGTTCCTGTGTATTACTACCTCGTTCGCCACTAACTTCAAACGACTTTTGAACTTGATGTAATCTCATTCTCCAGAAAAATGAAGTCCGTTCGACTTGCATGCCTTATCCACGCCGCCAGCGTTCATCCTGAGCTAGAATCAAACTCTACTCAAAAATAAAACGGAACAAAAGAAAAAACATCTATGTGTTCCAAACTGACTAAATCACTATCCTCCGGAAAGGGAGACAGTGATCTTGCCTCGAGGGTTTTGAACCCGTGAGGACTTTTGCTTGATTTAATGATTGCATACCTATTTTTCTGTCAAAGAAACAAAACAGCTGGCTATACCAGACTGTGCCCACCATAATATAGGAATCGAATCCATAAGTCAAGCCCTCCAAATATGGGATATTTTCTCACAAGGACGGTCCTTGGGGAGGCCTTCTTAAGGACCGTTCTTTACATAAAATATGCCTATTTTTAAGACCTATACTAAACGAAAAGCGCGCCGGGGGAAGCGACGGCTTCTCTCGGCGTGCGGCAGGGCTTCACTGTACCCCCAAAGCTGAATCGATGACCTGGACGAAAAGGTCAGGGCGACTCAGCATGAACCAAATGAACAGAGCGACAACAGCGATGACGATCCTCACGTTCACTAAGTGCTTCTTTGAAAACAGCATGGCTGGCTTTACCTCGTATAAAATAATACATTAACTAGTTTACAAATCAAGTGTTTTCTGTAATAATGCGTGAGTTCCTGTTTGCCCTGTTAGCTCAGCTGGTAGAGCAGCTCCCTCTTAAGGAGATGGTCGGGGGTTCGATTCCCTCACGGGGCACAATTAAAAAAGTAGGCATTCTTGCCTGCTTTTTTAATTGCTGAAACGTAGCGAGCAAACTGCTTTGCTCGCGTGAGAGACATCGAAAGGCTTTTCTATGTTTTGAAAAAACGAGAAAAGCACCCGCGGCGGTAGCCGAGATTCCCTCTCTTACTTCAGCAACTTCGCGAGGTCCTTCATGAATGCCTTGATCGATTTATCATCATAAAGTGACAGGGTCAGTACTGGCTTATCCAACTTTTCGAATTCTTTTACCGCTTTGTCTATAGCCTTATCATCCACCAGGTCAGTCTTGGTGAGCACTATCACCTCTTTCTTCTCAACAAGAGTCTTGTCATAAGCACCGAGCTCTTTACGTATAGCCTTGTAGTTCTTTAGCATTTCTTTTATCACTACATCAGAAGCTTTCACAGTTGCCCCCTCAGGAGTAGCGAATGGTACTAGGTGTGCGAGCATCTTGGTGCGCTTGATGTGACGGAGGAATTTGATACCGAGGCCTTTCCCCTGCGATGCACCTTCGATAAGCCCAGGAATGTCGGCAATGATGTGCCCGTAGAAGTCACCGAGATTCGGATCAAGAGTCGTGAACTGATAGTTACCGATTTTTGCTTGCGCATTGGTCACAGCATTCAAAAGAGAGCTCTTACCGGCATTCGGTAGTCCTACAAGTCCAACTTCAGCAAAGATCTCAAGCTCTACACGGAAGTTGCCTTGCTCGCCGAACTTGCCTTTGGTAGCCTTCGTAGGAGTTGTATTGATAGAAGTCTTGAACTGCTCGTTACCATATCCGCCTGGTCCACCTTTCAGTAGCAGCTCTTTCTGGCCCTCTTTATCAAGAGATACAAATCCACCACTCTCGATGTTCGTTATGATAGACCCCACTGGTAACTGGATGATGAGGTCCACCCCATCAGCACCATGACGACTGCCACCAGCACCTGGATCGCCATCATTACCCTTCCATTCTTTTTTATTCTGATACTTCGAAAGCAAACTGATGTCGCTCACCGCTATAGCATACACATCGCCACCGCGACCACCGTCGCCACCATTTGGTCCACCTTTATCGATGAACTTCTCACGACGCCAACGGACTACTCCGTCACCACCGCGACCAGCTTTTGCATGAAATTTTATCTCGTCTATAAACATATAATTATTCTTGTGGTGTGTTAAGTGCTGTCTCTGCTAATTTGAGTACTCCCTCTTTTGACTTGGCAACTGCTAGGAACAATCCTCTGTGACAGAAAACTGCATCAGGCACCCCTGTCACCTTTGCAAGCTCTTCATCGCGTAGTCCACCCCAAGCGTTTGGAAAGTTGTGACGAATATCAACTGAGAACTTCTCCTTGCGTACGCCCTCTGCACGCCAAAGACCTGCCTTCAAGTATACTGCATAGATAGGCTCCGGGAACTGCATAAGGAATTCGCCCCAAGGATAGTTCTGATCGAGTATTATGATCCTCTTGTCTGTAGAATTCTCATAATCCGCCTTCACCCTACTCTCCGCTTCGAGCATGTCACGAGTACGGATAATTTCACGATCAAGTATCCCAATAGCGATATCTACTAGGTCCATGAATGCATCATCATACTCTTCAGGCTCCTTCCAGCTTGGACGGAATGAATAGAACATATCCTGGAGTGTGTATGGGCCAACTTCACCTTTGACATCAAAGAGGCTCATGCCATTGTCGTTGGCATCGATAGCTTGGACTAGCCTCTCATCTATCTTTTTAGCAATCTCAGCTCCACCACAGATCTTCTCACCATAAGTCTTCCAGACAAGTCCACAGGCTGCGTATTGAATACCATTCTCACGCGCTCCTGCTCCACCACTCTGATGGTGATCAAAGCGATTCTTGCTTGGGTCATAAACTCCACCTTCGTCATACAGAAAGTCTGCAGTCTTCATGATGCTCTCATCACGAGTGCGGATAACTTTTACATTACCATCGAGCATTATAGTGAGCATGGCGGTCGCGAAAATATCATCAGCATGGAATGTGCCGCTGTGTGTGACCAATATCTTCTTTTTCTTGAAAATTGACATTTAGTTACTATCTATAAGGTCTTTTACCACCTTTTTGCCCGTACTAGACAACTCTATCACAAATGCCACGATTTTCTCAATTATGAAGAATGTTATGAAGAATATGAATATGAGACTCACGAATTTACGGATATCGTGACTCACTGAGAGCGCTGTCGCACTGAAGAAGTATCCAAGGAACAGCATGACTACTGACCAGATCATAAGAGATGAAAGTTCTGCTTCGGCGTAGAGGCGGACCTTGATCTGTTTGTATCCAGAGAATATCATCGAGAACCAGTGTAGACCGAGGATCAGGAATCGCGAGACAAAGATAGACCAAAAAGGCTTCTCATCAAAGTGTGGCAGGAAGTAGTGCACTCTCTGCTCGCTTCGTGCGAGTATCTCTCGATGCGAGTGATGCTTCTGCAGATACGAACCGATGCTGTACCCTAAAACAGATCGTATCCCTCCGCCAATCATGACTGCGATGAAAGATATGAATATGTTGATGGATCCGAGGTTAGAGAATATCCCAGCGAAAATCACAGCAATCTCGCCCTCGACGATAACACCGAGGATAAGGACCAAGTAGGCCAACTCATCGTGCGAAGATACAAAGTGCTTTATGATTCCAAGTGTCAGCATAATTTATGCGAATAGCGCATCTACTACCTCTTTCACAACTGCTCCATCAGCTTTACCTTTGAGGTCTTTCATCAGTGCGGACATCAGCATCCCCTTCTTCGTAGGATCAGTTATACCAAGTTCTCCCTGCTTTGCTTTTGCGATAACTTCAACTTCAGATTTATCCATCATCTTTGGTAGATATTCTTCAAGTATCGCAAGCTGGGCAGAGTCTTCAGCGACAAGGTCCATACGGCCTCCCGCGGTAAACTGCTCGATAGAGTCACGTCTTTGCTTGGCAGTGCGAGTGATGACTGCGAGCGCTTGCTCATCAGTAAGCATATCTTGTGGTGTGCGACCAGTAGCGACAAGCTCGTTCATAAATGAAGTACTAAGTCCACGCATGACTTCTAGACGCACCTTGTCGCCGGACTTCATGGACTCCTTGATATTAGCTTTGATTTGTTCGTGTAGTGACATGCCCCAATTATATCAAATATATGATAAAATACCACGATGAATGCAAATATAAATATAAGCGCGAAAAATATTGTATTTCTAGATACAGAAACTACAGGCAACATGCCCGAGAAAGATTTCCTTTGTCAGCTCGCTTTTAAAAGCGATAAGGAAACTTTCTGTGAGCTATTCAAACCTCTAATTACAATCCCGCCTGAGGCAAGCGCTATCACACACATCACGAACAAGATGGTCGCAGACAAGAAGGCATTCCGAGAGAGCGACAACTACGGTGCCATCAAACTTCTACTTGAAGACCCAACTTCTGTCATGGTCGCTCACAATGCAAAGTTCGACAGAGCCATCATAGAGAAGGAAGACATACTGCCAGCGAATATCATCTGCACTCTTCGCGTAGCAAGAGCGCTCGATACTAAGAATGTCATCCCTCAGTACAAACTGCAGTTCTTGCGCTACTATCTAGATATTGATATCGAAGCTGACGCGCACGATGCACTCGGAGATGTACTCGTACTTGAGAAGCTCTTTGAGAGACTACTAGATAAAGTGATGAAGGAATACAACCTTGATAAAGGAAGCGCGATAGATAAGATGATCGACATCTCGAGCAAGCCATCGCTCATGAACAGCTTCGCCTTCGGTAAACACAATGGCAAGACAGTAGAAGAAGTGAAGAATATTGATCCAGGATACCTAGACTGGATGCTGGGACAAAAAGAACAGAATCCGGATAACGAAGAGGATTGGATTTATACACTGAAGCATCATTTGGGCAGGTTATAAGAAATACACCACCCCGGCCTGTGGCCACCCCTCCTCAACAAGGAGGGGTTTATTGACAGGGCCTATTTTATATAGTAATTTTTGAGTGAAGGAGTACAATCGGCATGGAAATTAAGCTAACTCCGCAACAGCGGAAAACTCTCCGGGAAAGTGGCTTGTTCACTTATTTCGAAGAGGAAGGAGAACTCAGACAAGGAGAGGAGGTTGTCGTTATCGGCGGCAAAGAAGTGACCCTCAAAGATCGACCGTTCAGAGTCATTGCCGTTCAGTCCGTGGCAAATTCGGCCATGACGGCATTCACGATCTCGAACGGTACCTTCAAACTCTCTGACCCGACCAACATCGCCCAGCTTATGG
>JBAXNK010000046.1:0-5785 GCA_037133845.1 bacterium | reverse complement strand
GTGACAATGCCGCTGCTATGCGTTATACCGAGGCCAAGATGTCTCGACTATCCTCACTACTCCTGCTTGATCTAGAGAAGGAGACTGTGGACTATGTTCCGAACTACGATCAGACTCGAAAGGAGCCGAAGGTGCTACCTACTGCTATCCCAAGCTTACTTCTCAATGGTACTCTCGGTATCGCTGTAGGTATGGCGACAAAGATCCCTCCGCACAACTTGGCTGAGACTATCGACGCGACTATCCACCTCATAGACAACAAAGATGCAACGGTTGAAGACCTCATGCAGTTTATCAAGGGGCCAGACTTCCCAACTGGTGGCGTCGTTTATGGTCAAGCTGATATGCTCCATGCTTACTCGACTGGTCGTGGGGGTATCGTCACTCGAGGTGAAGCAGAGATAGTCGAGCAGAAGACTGGCACTTTCCAGATCATCATCACTTCGATTCCTTACCGCGTGAACAAGTCTACACTCATCGAGGCGATTGCAGCACTGGTCCAAGAGAAGAAGCTCGAAGGTGTGAAAGGCCTTCGTGATGAATCAGCGAAAGACATTCGTATAGCTATCGATCTGAAGTCAGGGGTGATGCCAGAGAAGGTACTCAACTATATATACAAGCATACTCAGCTTGAGCAGTCTTTCAATTTCAATATCGTTGCGCTGGTTGACGGCGTGCCTCAGACTCTGTCGCTGAAGAGTCTGCTTTCAGAATTCATATCTCATCGTGTAGTCGTCGTACGTCGTCGTACAGAGTACGACCTCCGAAAGGCAAAGGAGAGAGAGCACATCTTGCTCGGCCTGAAGAAGGCACTCGACCATATCGACCGCGTGATCACAATCATCCGTGGATCCAAAGACACTGCACTTGCGAAGCTTAACTTGATGAAAGAGTTCAAGTTTTCTGAACTGCAAGCTATCGCGATTCTTAAGATGAAGCTATCCAATCTTGCTGGGCTCGAAAGGAAGAACGTAGAGCTTGAACTTAAAGAGAAGCAGCAGCTTATTAAAGAGCTGGAAGAACTCCTAGCATCACCTGCGAAGATGCGCAAAGTCATAGGTCGCGAGCTCGCAGATATCCGTGAGAAGTATGCTGATGACAGACGCACTCGAGTGATCAAGGGAGGAGTGAAGATGATCAATGAAGAAGACCTGATCCCCGAGAAGGAGTCGGTACTCGTCTACACTTCAGGTGGCTATGTGAAGCGCACAGACCCAAGTGAGTATCGCTCACAGAAGCGCGGAGGTGTAGGCGTTATAGATATAGAGCCGAAAGAAGAAGACTTCGTCACGATGCTCTTATCTGCAAGCACTCACTCTGATCTACTCTTCTTTACCAATCGCGGTAAGGCCTACCAGATCAAGATGTACGATGTACCTGAAGGTAAGCGTGCGACAAAAGGTAAATCTATCATGAACTTCCTTTCCCTTGAGTCCGACGAGAAGGTAACTTCAATTCTGCCTATAGATAAAGAGGTAAAGAAAAGTATCGAAGCTCTAATGCTCGTTACCGCTTTCGGTGTTGTGAAGAAGGTTAATGCTGAGAGCTTCAAGGATGTCCGTCGAAGCGGTTTGATCGCTATATCACTCGAGAAGGGCGATGAGCTTAAATCAGTACTTGCTGTTAATAAGGGTGACGATGTTATGCTTGCAACCACTCTTGGTCAGTCTATTCGATTCAAAGAGTCCGATGTCCGCGAGATGGGCCGACAGGCAAGTGGTGTACGTGCTATCAAGCTTGCCAAGAGCGACTCTGTTATAGGAGTTGATCGTGTACCAAAGTCTTCTGAAATTCCGCTTACGATTCTTACCCTTTCTTCAAATGGTCTCGGTAAGAAAACAAATATGAAAGAGTACAAAACTCAGAAAAGGGGAGGCAGCGGTATCAAGACTGCAAAAGTTACACCTAAGACTGGTAAGCTTATCGTTGCAAAGATCATCGGTACTGAGAGCGAGATCATCGCAGTCTCACAGAAAGGTCAAGTCATCCGCGTAGAACTCAAGTCTATACCTACGAGCGGTCGTCAGACCCAAGGAGTGACCATCATGAAGCTCCGCCCAGGCGATTCTATAGCATCTATTGCGTGCCTCTAGTTATCAAAGGGACCCTTTGACAACTTAGGTCATAATATAAACAGAACATGTTACAAGAACAAACCAAAGATTTTTATTGTGATTTTGTTTTAAATAATAAAATCACCGTACAGAAAATTAAAGAAACAGAAAGAATTTTAGCTTATTACCACACTAAGCCAAACTGGACTATCCACATTGTGATTGTGCCCAAAAAGCACATAGAAAAATTTATAGACCTTGATGACATGAGTCTAGTTCAGGAAATTTTTAAAGTAGCGAAAGATATAATTAAAGAGAAAGGTTTGATGCATAGTAACTATAAAATCATTACAAATGGTGGAAGCTTTCAGGATTCTGAGCATTTACATTTTCACCTAGTTTCAGGGCAGGTTACCAGATCTTCTGGAGAATAAGTGTCAAAGGGTCCCTTTGACACTTAGGTTAGCTTTTGATGTTTGTTTTATAAAATCTTTAACACTTCCAAAAGTTCCAAGCAGTAGTTCTTTATCTATTAGAGGTAGCGGGGTTTCTTCGGCATAGCAATTATAACTAGACCATATATATTCAGAAGGGTGTTTTACCAGCCTGTCTTTTACTGGATTGTTGTGTATATATGCGGAGACCCACATAAATTGTGGATTATTCTCGATTAAAACAGCCTTGAACGAATCTTGAAATATATGCCCGACTCTTTGATATTTTTTATTTATATATTTTGAGTAACTAGTTCCAAGTTTAAGCATTATATTTGAGATTGGCCTGTCTTTTGTTTGTTCTATTAAAATGTGAAAGTGATTTGGCATTAGGCAAAAGGCATACAATTTAAAATCGCCTTTTCCCACTCCAGTAATTCTTATTCTAGAATAGGGAACAGAGGTTATTGAATTAAGATTTAGTTCTTCTTCATTAAAACCCAAACAGAGACCGAGCCTAAAAAGAAAAGCTCTGTAATCTTGATCGTCAAAGAATATATTCTCTTTATTATTACCACGATTGTATACGTGGAAAATATTTCCCGGAGTGAATTTTCTAAAATCCCTATTGTTCATGGGCTATATTATACTTGTCAAAGGGTCCCTTTGGCAAGGGCGAAGATGCTGGAATTTAATTATATTTAAGTGTATATGTTATAATATAATCATGTTTTTACATCCAGAGAAAAGTATCGGCAGTCTGCTCCTGAAAGAGGGTATGAAAGTTGCTGATTTTGGTGCGGGGAGTGGACACCTAACTCGGGTGATATCTCGTCGCGTGGGTCACACTGGATATGTCTATGCTATAGATGTACAGAAGGAGATTGTGAAGAAGCTCGAAGCAGATCTTGAAGAAGAAGGCATCAAGAATGTAAAGTGCATCTGGGGTGATGTAGGGGTAGACGGCGGTACCAAGCTCGCAGGTCAGACTGTAGATGTCGTCGTTATGTCGAATATATTTTTCCAGACTGATGATAAGCTCGGCGTCATCGATGAATCAAAGCGAATACTCAAGAAGGGGGGCCGGGTCCTATGTATTGATTGGAATGATAAGGGCTTCCCGCAAAAGCGCGCTGAAGAATTATTTGAGAAGCGAGGATTCAAATTTGTGGAAAACTTAGTGTCAAGCTCGCATCACTATGGTATAATTTTCAAATATGAGTAATCTTCAGACAATTCTCGTTTCTGTATTTATCGCATCGTTTGTATTTGCAGTATTGATATTCTCAGGCCTTATTAATATCGGGGGCTCATCTGGGGGTACTGCTGTGACTGGTCCCACTGGCAGGATCGTCATATGGGGGACTTTTTCTTCATCGAGCCTTGCTCATGCGTTTGATGGACTTGCAGATACTAATCGAAGCCTAACTATAAGTTACATACAGAAAGACCCAGCTACGTACGAGCAGTCTTTGATCGAATCTTTCGCTCGAGGTACAGGCCCGGATCTATTCTTGATAAGTCCAGACATGATCATCAAATTCGAGCCATTCATCTACAAGCTCCCATTTGCAAGCTATCCCCAGAAGACTTTCACTGACTCTTTCATCGATGGAGCAAGTGTCTACTTGAGTCCAGATGGTACCATCGGTCTGCCTGTAGCAGTCGACCCTCTGGTTATGTACTATAACAAAGATATACTCTCGAACGAGGGCATCGCACAACCACCTGTATACTGGGATGAGCTTTCTGATGTTAATTCTAGGCTCACCAAGGCTCGAAATGACGGTACGATTACTCGCAGCATGATAGCTCTAGGTCGCTTTGATAACATTACCAATGCGAAAGACATCTTGGCCACGATGCTTATGCAGAATGGTGACAATATAGTCAACCGCACAAGCAGCGGATATACTCCAGTGCTTAACACTGGCAACATCTTGACCGGCCCAGACAATCAGATCACTTTGTATACACAGTTCTCTGACCCGTCGAACGGCATGTACTCTTGGAATAGCGCACTACCCAAGTCGCTCGACTACTTCACTGGCGGCAAGATGGCCCTGTATCTGGGTCGTGCAAGTGAGCTCTTCAAGATACAGTCTACCAATCCAAATCTAAACTTTGACGTATCTGAAATGCTCGAGACTAGGAATACTACTGCCAAGAGGACTTACGGCGAGATCTATGCTCTAGCTGTGAACAAGAACTCCAAGAATCTCGCAAGTGCGTTCGGTGCTGCAGGGCTCATAAGCTCTGGGGACAATGCCAAGAGTTTAGCAAGCTCACTCTCGCTACCTCCGGTACTGAAGTCACTACTGTCTACTCATCCAGAGAATCCTTACATGCTGACTTTCTTCAACTCAGCGATATTTACTCGAACATGGCTTGATCCTGATAGTAATTCTACCGATGCGATATTCTCTGAGCTCATAGACAATGTCATATCCAACAAGCTTTCTATAGGAGGAGCACTTAGTAAAGCTCAGAATCAATTAGAACTCTTAATCTCAAGCAAATAATATATGCAAAAGACTCAAAAAGTATTGGCATGGACTGCAGGATTCGCGATAGTTGCGCTACCTTTTGTAGTTTCTGCTTCCGGACTTGTGCCTGACTGCAATATAGGTAAGACTCCAAATGCAGGCAATACTGGCCTCGGCACACCATGTGACTTCAATCAATTGATCACTCTCATAAACAATGTGATCAGGTTCCTACTCTTTGTCATTGCGACTCCGCTTGCTGCTCTATGTATCGCTTGGGCAGGAATACTGATGATATCTCCAGGTAGCGAAGAGAAGGCCACAAAAGCCAAACACATAGTGACTAACCTGGTCATCGGCTATATCATAGCTCTCGCTGCATGGCTGATCGTAACGACGATACTGTCATCCCTTGGATTTGTCCCAGACCCACGATTTAACTTCCTGGGCCTTACAAAGAGTTAATTATTAGATAATTTAAATATATGAAATTCATCAAGAATAATAAGAATAGTCTGTTTTCTGGAATTCTAAAATACAGTTCTGTCTTGGTTATAGCGCTTAGTTTATTTATGTCAGCGGGATTTGTGCAGGCAGATACTAATTGTGACGGGCCTAGTCAGCCTAAATGTTCGACAACTCCTCCTAATGGTGGAACAGAAGTTAGTGTTAAGATAGAAAACCCACTTGCTAAAAATGGTATCAATAATATACAGGGCTTTATAGGAGCTATCATAAACGTAGTTCTTGTGGTAGGGGTACCTATCATAACACTTGCTATCATTTACTCTGGATTCCTATTCATCCAAGC
>JBAXNK010000045.1:0-6114 GCA_037133845.1 bacterium | reverse complement strand
GGGCTCAAATATAAAAGACACTATCCCAGATGGTGCTGGCATCAAGACTACTCCCGAGGAAGCCAAGAGTTTCGTAGATGCGACTGGTATCGACATGCTCGCTCCGTCTGTCGGCTCTATTCATGGACTGATCAAGAGCGGCAAGCCCCACATCGACGGTGAACTCGTCAAACAAATCCAAGACACTGTTCATATCCCGCTCGTGCTCCATGGAGGCTCGGGGCTTCGCGATGAAGACTTCGTGAATGCTATCAAGGCAGGTATCAACATTGTACATATCAACACAGAGATCCGTCTCGCATATGCAGAAGCTCTCAAGGCATCAATTGCACTACACCCAGAAGAGATAGCGCCTTACAAGATGCTCGAGCCAGCAGTCGCTGCGATACAGAAAGTGGTAGAAAACCGATTAAAACTTTTTAACATGATGCAATAATGAGTAGAGTTACGTTTTTAAATGAGCCAAAGCTATCAGAGCATGCAGTAGATGCAAAGTTTAACGAAAGGAGAATCGCTCTCTTGCCGCAAGTAAGAGAACTCCTAGAAAACAATTCTAGATTTGAAGGTTTAGATATAAAGGTAACTATTGCTCATAAAGGAGTATCTTCTCTTGTTTGTATCCTAGATACTAGTAAGGAAAAGTTAGTATTAAAAATACCATTGAGCTTGTCATATAACGAAGGAGAGGCACTTTTTCTTAATGCTTGGGAAGAAGCTGGCGTAAAAGTTCCTCATGTTTACGATTCGGGTCGAATAGGTGAGCACTCACATACCTTGATGGAGTTTATAGATGCACCGATTTTATCTGACACTGAATCACGTAGAGAGCTAATAGAACGAAGGAAATTTTTCGAGATGGGCCAGGCTTTACGCAAGATGCACACTACGAGAGCATCAGGCTATGGTAAGGTTTCGAGTGGTAGTCCTGAATTCGCAACATTTAGAGAGTGGATAAATAGTAAAGATATGGAAAAGAGGGGCGTTCAGATAAGAGAACACAACCTACTCACAGAAGAAGAACTTGCTCTCTATGGAAAAGCGGTAGAGGTCATGACTGAGTACGTAGCAAGTCACCCAGAGAGTACTTACTGCCATGATGATTTTGGTACATCAAATATCTTTGATACAGAACCAATAACAGTTTTCGACCCTAGTCCAAGATTTAATAATAATTATATAGACGTTGGTCGTGCTTTGTTAAATCAATTAGATAAAGAAATGGCATTCGATCAAATAATCGAAGGATATTTCGGGACAGATGAGTACGACCATAAAGTGCTATTCGCATCAATTTTTATAAGTATATACATAAAACTACCCTACGCTCACCAAACGAAATCGACTAGTCGAATCAAGGGCTATATGGACTACCTTAGTAAAAATAAACATCTTTTAGTATAATGATAAACATGAATTTAAAACTTGAAATCCAGAAATTCTTTAAGGGCGATGTGGAGGATAGTGATGAAGTCTTGACCAAATACTCGCACGATGCGAGTCTGCTTGAAGTCCGACCGCAAGTCGTAGTCTTCCCGAAGAATGCAGATGATGTGAAGAATCTGGTGAAGTGGGTGTCAGATAACAAGGCGGATCACCCAGAACTTTCAATTACTGCACGCTCAGCTGGTACATGCATGTCCGGTGGTGCTATAGGTGAGTCCATCATCATCGACTTCATGCGCTACATGAACAAGATCGAGAAGATAGAGAAGGTAAATCCTTTCGCGATTATTCCTAAATATCCAGGCGCAAAAGAAGTCACAATATCAGGCACGGCTATTGTTGAACCAGGAGTATATTATCGTGACTTTGAGCCCAAGACTCTTGAACAGGGCTTGATCTTGCCTTGCTATACAGCATCGAAGAGCCTAAATGCACTCGGAGGCATGGTAGGGAACAACTCTGCCGGAGAGAAGACTCTAAATTATGGCAAGATGGAGGACTACATCAAAGATATGCAGGTAATTTTCGCCGATGGACGAGAATACACAGTGCGACCACTCTCCAAGAAGGAGCTTTATTTGAAAATCGCACAAGGGGATTACGAAGGTGATGTGTACAAGAACATCTTCCAGCTTATCAATGAGAACAAGGAGGATATCAAGAAAGCCAAGCCTCAAGTATCCAAGAATTCTGCTGGGTACTATCTATGGAATGTATGGGATGAGGAGAAAGAAATATTTGATCTAGGTAAGGTGATTGTCGGATCACAAGGCACACTCGGCATCGTTACTAAGATCACTCTGTATCTCGTTGCGACCAAGCCTGCTTCGAAGCTTGTAGTGATATTCATGAAAGACATCGCTCGACTCGGAGAGCTTGTAGACACTATACTTCCACACAGCCCAGAAAGTATCGAGAGCTATGACGATGCGACGATGAAGCTCGCTATCAAATTCTTCCCAGACTTCCTGAAGAACAAGGGTCCTTGGGGGATGTTCAAGTTCATGTGGAGCTTCTTACCTGAAGCCATGATGATGACCACTTTCGGTATGCCCAAGCTCGTGATACTAGTAGAATTCACAGGGCAAAACGAGAAGGAGATTGATGACAAGTCTAAAGACTTAATAAAAGATCTGAAAAAATTTCCATATAAGCTCAGGAAAACTTCTTCACAATCGGAATCTGAGAAGTATTGGGATATTCGTCGAGAATCTTTCGCGCTACTACGTAAACACATCAAGGACAAGCACACAGCACCATTCATAGATGACATCATAGTGAGACCGCAAGTGTTACCGGAATTCCTACCGAAGCTCAATATGATACTCAATCAGTATCCGATCACTTACACAGTGGCAGGCCATGCAGGCAATGGGAACTTCCACATCATACCTCTGATGGACTTCTCAGACCCCGAGACTGCTAAGATAATTCTAAGTTTGTCCGACAAGGTTTATGATTTAGTGCTGTCATACGGTGGATCAACCACTGCTGAGCACAATGACGGCCTCATCCGCTCACCATTCTTGAGGCAGATGTTTGGCGATAAAATTTATGGCCTTTTCGAGCAAACAAAGAGTATCTTTGACCCCCAGAATATCCTCAATCCAGGCAAGAAGGTAAATTCAAGTAAGGAATACATACAAAACCATATACTGAAAGAAAGCCATGACCTATCCCACAAGGTCTAGGGTGTACAGTATTTGCAAAATATAGCTTTTAGTGTTATTATCTTGCCCATGCAAACATTAAAAGCAATGAAGCGAGGTAAGGCTGACAAGTTGGCATCTATGCGAAATAACGGCATGATTCCAGCTGTAGTCTATGGCGCTCTTGTAGAAAATACACCTATTTCTATCTCGAGCAAAGAGTTTGAGAAAGTATTAAAAGTCGCTGGTGAGTCCAGCAGTATCGTGCTCGATATCGATGGTGGTAAGAAGGTGGACGTGCTTATCCACGAAGTTCAGGATCACCCTGTACGAGGCTACCCTATGCACGTAGACTTCCTAGCTATCGATATGAACAAGCCTATCCAGGTCAATGTGCCTATCGAATTCACTGGTGTAGCAGCTGCTGAGAAGAGCAACACGGGTACTCTCGTGAAAGTTCTTCACGAACTCCACATTGAAGCTCTACCGAAGAATCTACCTCACTCAGTCAGTATCGATATCTCAGGTCTCGCGGCAGTGAGCGACCAGGTTCACGTCCGTGATATGATCATGCCAGAAGGAGTCACTGCGATCACAGAGGCAGACGAAGTTGTAGCACTTATCGCGGCAATGAAGAGCGAGAAGGAGGAAGAGTCTGCACCGGTAGACCTATCTGCTATCGAAGTTGAGAAGAAAGGCAAGAAGGAGGAAGACAAAGCTCCTGAAGCCGAATAATAAATTAATCTTAGATAAAAATACCCCTCTCGCTATGGCCGGAGGGGTATTTTTTATGATACAATGTTCCAATGAGTCGTCATATCCGATATATTTTTTCTTGCTTTTTAATCTTTATATTCATCCTTGGAACACCACTTACTTATGCAAGTCAGGAGTTAGATAATGCACAGGCCGATCGAGACCGTCTTCAGAGCGAGCTATCGGCTCTTGAGCAAGAAATTGCAGCCGAGCAGGCAAGTCTCGCTAGTCAGCATGACACTACTGGATCTATATCCCGCAATATCGCAGCGCTTACCGCCCAGATCAAGCTTGCTAAGCTCAACATCTCGGCTAAGAATTTAATTATAAAAAAATTAGGAGGGGAGATAACTCAGAAAAGTAAACAAATAGATGTACTTACTACCAAGATAGAGTCTATCAAGGAGTCTCTGGCTCAGCTTATACGCAAAGATCGTGAACTTGATGATAAATCAATCTTGACCCTCATCCTATCTCAAGACACTATCGCAGATGCATATGGGGATATAAACAACTTCTCTTCTATCAAGCGTGGTATTAAAACTTCAGTAGATGAGATCAATGGAGTCAAAACTGAAACTGAGACACAGAAGTCGGTTCTTGAGGCCAAGAAGAATGCCCAAGTAGATGAGAAGGCGAACCTAGAGAGTGCCAAGCATCAAGTAGAAGTAAACGAAGCCGAGAAGCAACAACTGCTTTCGATAAGTAAGAATAAGGAGAAGGAGTATCAGAAAGTACTCGCAGAGAAAGCTAAGCGTCGAGCTGAGATCCTGGCCGTATTGTTCGACCTTCGAGATGCGTCTGCTATTCCTTTCGGTAAGGCCCTTGAGTACGCGAAGACAGCAGAGACTACGACAGGCATTCGTCCAGCATTCCTACTCGCTATTTTGACCCAAGAGAGTAACCTTGGTACCGATCAAGGCTCTTGCTATGTCACAGACACAGCTACCGGTGCAGGGATAAGCTCAAAGAGTAACAGAGTGATCGCCAATGTGATGAAGCCAGACCGGGATATCAAGCCATTTACCGATATCACACTCTCTCTCGGCCGTGACCCATTCAAAACTCTAGTATCTTGCCCTATAGGTGGTTCTGGTTACGGTGGGGCTATGGGTCCATCGCAGTTCATACCTTCGACGTGGACTCTACTTATCAAGCGCATATCAAGTGCTCTGGGTATCAGCCGTCCAGACCCTTGGAATCCTCAGGATGCGTTCATGGCGTCAGCCTTATATCTTACAGATCTGGGGGCCAAGAATGGTAGCTACACCGGAGAGCGTAATGCTGCATGTAAATACTACTCTGGACGCAAGTGTGATAGCAAGAAGCCTTACAATAGCTCCTATGGTGACTCTGTTATGAAGAAAGCTACCAATATCCAGAGGACTATGATCGACCCGTTGCAAAGTTAACTATCTCATGCTATTATCAAGCCTGTTATGAAAAAAGACATACACCCTAAATACAATAATGCTTCTATGGTCACTTGCGCATGTGGCGCGAACTTTCCAGTGGGCTCTACTATGCCATCAATCAGCGTAGAAATCTGCAGCTCTTGCCACCCGTTCTATACTGGTAACGAGAAGCTCCTAGACAGTGCTGGCCGTGTTGATCGCTTCAAGAAGCGCGCAGCAAGTTCAACTAAGTCGAAGAAATAGCACCTCATCCCCGGCCCTTCTCCAGATTACTAGAGAAGGGAGTTCCCCCTCTTTGGTATTCCGGAGAGGGGTAGGGGTGAGGTGTTTTTTGGTATATAATCTACATTATGAACCTAGAAGAACTAAAAAAGAATAACAAGACTAGCTACATCGCCCTCGAATACGAAAGACTTATCTCTGAAGAAAAGAAAGTGGAAGATATGGTAGCAGAAGACCCTAGTCTGAAAGAAATGGCGGAGGAGGAACTTCAGAATATTAAATTCCAAAAGGAGGCTATCGAAAGACAAGTAGAGGAGATAAACAAAAGTGAGAAAGAGGAAGAGGAGTTCCCAAACGAGATCATTCTCGAAGTCCGTGCTGGTGCAGGGGGCGATGAAGCCTCTCTATTTGCTTGGCAGCTTGCACGCATGTATGAGCGTTATGCTGAAGACAAGAAGTGGGCGTGGAAAGTGGTCAGCGAATCTGAGAATGATGTCGGTGGGTACAAGGAAGCAAGCTTTGAGATCCGTGGCCGCGATGTATACAAAGAGCTCCGCTATGAGACAGGAGTGCATCGTGTGCAACGCATCCCAGCTACAGAGAAGAACGGCCGTATACACACTTCGACT
>JBAXNK010000044.1:0-6308 GCA_037133845.1 bacterium | reverse complement strand
TTAGATGATTTAGTAAATTTACTTTTCTTTAAAGTTTTTATTGGGACACTCTCTGCGACTAATGGCTCAGCCACAACAATAGGCGTGCTTTTGACATTCGCTAGTCCCGGTGTAGGGATCGAACCAATAAATACTCCATCGATCTTCTGCAAGGAGTTGCCATCCCCAGTTGCCCCCATCGATGAGTTTACTGTCATAGAATCGGCAAGAGTAAGTACAGGATCTTTGAGTCCTATAGTCTCGTTTGTATTATTAAAGTCTGTCCAACTACTATCATATAAAATACCTGAAAAATTGGGATAGTCAGACTTGAACTTGGCAGGATTCTGAGCGATAACTGCATATCCATATGCTGGCACTACCGCTTGCCCTTGCGGAACGAGTGCGTGCTTAGAATTATCTGTGAACAGATACCATTTGGACAGATCATCAGAAAGCGATCCAGTATTCTCTACTTCTACCCATTCGTGACCATCATCTGTACCGCTCGCATCATACATAACCTCACTCACCTCGAAGCCTGCACGAGCAAGACTAAAACAGCTAAAGAATAATATTATAAGAATATAATATTTTAAGTACTTTGAGATAGTCATTATTCAAGTATTCTTCGAAGCACGTCTTCAGGAACTTCTTTGGCCGGACGCTTCTTCTTCCAATAATCCTCTGGTGGCTTCGGCACTGGCATCTCCATGTCGTCTTCTATCTTTCTTAATTCTGCTACTTTTTGAATAACTGGCTCAGGCTTTGCTTCGCCCTCGGGAGACTTTGGTGTAGTCTTTGGTTCTTCCTTTACCGCGACAATCTTAGGCTCTGGTACCGGAGCGGGAGTCGGCGGAGTTATCGTAACTTGTGGAGTAGGTTCTTGTTTTGGTTCTACTTTTGCCTCTTCTCTCTTTACTTCATTGATAAGATTTTTCAGTATTTCTTTCTTCTCTTCACTTGCCTCTTTCACTTGTGGAGCTGGCTTTGATACGGTTGGAGCATTATTACTCTTCAGAGCTGCTAATGATATCGGTGCGGGCCCTGCAGAAGGTACTGATGATTGAGCTTGATGCTTAGGACCAGACGAGACAGTATTCTTATCCGCTTCGATCTTACCCAAAAGATCTTTGAGGCCTTGAGATGGGACGGCCGCGCTCTTGTGAAAGTCCCTACCGTTACCAGCGCCACTTGCCGTTCGAGGCATCTGTGAAGCAGGCTTACCGGAACCTGTGAACTCTATACCGAGCGCAGCTAGTGGATCGGTAGTAACCCTATCTTCCTCTCTACGAGTCTGCCTTTGGAATGATGACGAAGAAGAACTCGTGGTATTACCATTGTTACCACTACTATTGAACTCAGTTCGAGGGGCCTTCTCGCCTTCTTTGGCTTGCACCATGCCACTCCACTGACTAATCTGATCTTCAATCTCAGCCCTTGGCTTAGCATAGAGCCTGCGAGAAGACTCGATGATACTATCCTTCACACCATCAGCTGGATCAATCTTGATCGGCGGTAGAGTCGTAGCGGAGAAGGGGCGGCTTGTCACACCGTCGATCATGAGCTTCAAATAAACATTGTAGTTTGGCAGGTTTACTAGGTCTTGTGCCATAAATTCTGGTTCGAATTCTTTCTCAAGGAAGTCCGCATCGTCTGCTCCCACACGGAAGATGATCATCGTACCCACGTTGCCGAATACTGCGTCGCGCACTTGTGAACCATCCTTGTTCTCGATCTGAGCAGTGTATTGGTGAGCTATAGTGAGGTTGAGACGGTATTTACGAGCCTCGGACAATATATTTGCAAAGGCATCAGTCGCGAAGTTCTGGAATTCATCGACATATAGGTAGAAGTCTTTACGCTCGTCTTCAGGTATACGCACACGCTCCATGGCAGCGAGCTGGATCTTGGTGATGATCATACCTCCGAGTAGCGCTGAGTTGTCCTCGCCGATACGACCCTTGGATACGTTCACAAGGAATATCTTGCCTTCATTCATGACCTTGAATATATCGATGGTGGAAGTTGACTGACCGACGACGTTACGGATGATAGAAGTCGAGAGGAATTGACCAACCTTGTTCTGGATCGGAGCGATGGCTTCATTCCTGAACTGTTCACGCCACTGCTCGTACTCGTGCACCCAGAAAGCCTTAACGACGGGATCCTTCAAGTTGCTAATGATCATCTGACGATAGTCCTTATCCACAAGTAAACGAGGGATACCCAGGAGCGTAGTATTAGGAGTATCAAGTAGGGCCAAGATCGCATTGTTGAGAATGTACTCCATACGAGCACTCCAAGCATTGGCCCAGATTTTGGTGAATATTCCCATGAGACCTGAAGCCACTAGGTGCTTGTACTTCGGATCGTCGACTTGGATGACATTGAAACCAATAGCGAACTCAGTGTCGGCTGGGTTGAAGTAAATCACATCTTTAACGCGATTCTCGGGAATAGAGTGCAGTATCTCCTCCACGAGCTCCCCGTGAGGGTCTACCACGCAGACACCCTCACCATTCTGGATATTCTGCACGATAAGATTCGACATCAGCACGGACTTACCAGTACCTGACTTACCGAGGATATACATATGCTGGCGACGGTCCTTGCGCTTGATGCCGAAAATCTGATTCGTACTACGAAAATTCGTCCGAGCAAAGTATGTGGTATCTTTATTGTGAGGGATAAGTTCGTCTGCCATAATATTAAACAATTATATCATAACCGAAGAATTAACTTACCATTAAATTCTATTTCACGCTCTTAAGCATCAATTCTTTAGTTTTTGGCCCCACTACTCCATCGGCAGTAAGCCCGTGATCTGCTTGCCACTTCTTTACGAGAGCTTTGGTTCCCTTGCCAAATATACCATCAGTAGATATCTTTAATTTATATGTACTATTCAGAAACCTCTGAAGATCTTTTACAGAGCTTTCACCTTTACTATTCGGAGAATTTGTAACTTGAGTAAGAGTTTTAGTACCAAAGTTGTAATTACCCTGTACGAGAGTTGGTGCCGAAGCCACATGGGTTTGAGGAACTATAACAGGCGCAGGGGGTATGATTGGATGGCCGCCATTTACGAAACTACTAGGGCAAGTGCTTGTAGTGAAAACATCATCTGACGAATGAGTAGTACCTATGATGTTTGTGGCAAAGGCCCTGTAGTGATAAGTAATATTACAGACTAAGCTTGAAACTGATTGAGTATATGCCCCCACAGAGAATGATCCAGTTAATGACGCAGTTGTACCGTAGCTCGTAGATAGACCATACTCAAATCCTTCAATTGTGGGATTTATCCCTCCTGTCACTGTTACAGTAGCATTTAATGTAGCCCCTGTTTGAGTAATGGACGATGCTGCCTGGAGAGTCAGAGTAGGGCTAGCTCCCGGGATAACTCCGGGGCTAGTAACAATACTCTCAGAACTATTACCTATTATATTAGTAGCATGGACAGTGAATGTGTATGATGTACCATTTGTAAGTCCTGTAACTACATGAGAAAGCGACGTACTACCTGCATTTGAGTCTGTACCTCCAGATGGTATCGAGGTTACGGTGTATCCTGTAATAGCAGAGCCCCCATTTGAAGCTGGGGCTACGAAGACAACAGTCGCCTGACTAGTACCGGCTACAGACGAAGGCGAAGTTGGTGATCCTGGAGCACAAGCATTTGTTGTAAATGTTGCATCAGAAGATACGCCGCTCAAGCTTGAAGAGTTTGTGACAGAAGCGCGATAGTGATACAAGGTACCACAAGCAAGTCCTGATATAGCTTTTGTATATGCTCCTGTTGTAAATGATCCAGAATTTGTAGCTGTTGTACCATAGCCCGTAGTTAGACCATATTCGAAACCCTCTGTTGTTACTGCGGCTCCTCCAGTAGATGTTATGGTACCGTTTAGGGTAACAGTAGTTAACCCAACAGATGAAGCTACTTGGCTTGTAACGATCGGATTATTTACAGCAGTATATGCCACAGCACCCATGGTTGTACCATCAGAAGCGGCCGTAGATACGGCTACGTTTGTAGGTGCATACCCAGCAAAAAGCCATGCCCTAGCGTCTTCGATAGGATTAGATCCTAGCGTATTTGTACCACCCCAACCACTACGGTAGGAAAGCTTTGTGAAAAAGTCAGCGGCAGTACCAGGCCCACCAATGATTACATCATACTGGGTTATAGATTCACGAGTAGAGTCAAAGTATTGAGGATCTGCGGTTATGTCACCATACACTGCATTTGGGTGAATATGAACTCCGTCATCAAAGTGGTTACCAGTATTACCGCTAATTTGATTTAATCCAAAATCAGCATAGGTAGAGTACGCTGCTGTACTAAAAGAATACACATCGTTATGGTGCACACCGAAAGTATTGTAATCTTGAGCAAAAGTATTTCCAGATGAGTAATCAGAGATACCGATATTTATATTACCAACAAGGTTGTTACGGATTATATTAGTAGCTGTGGGAAAAGATGGCTCTCCAATTACAATTCCACCATTGTTATTAGCTGGATTACTTGAATCCTGACCTATTATTGTATTGTGATCGATAGTTAGATCTTTATTTGTCACAAGGCTACCATAGGTAAAGAGCATAAGATTTGAACCGGTAGGGTCATTTCTATACTTAAATATATTGTGAGTAAGATTCGTTTTTGACGCAGAAGGCAAGAACAATGAACCCTGAGATTGACTTGACCCTGTAATCACAAAGTTATTTGCAATAGTTCCTCCACCATAAATAAATGCATGGAACTGATTTTCAGAAATGTTGTTATTACATATAGAGACAGTATCATCCCCCGCATCAGTCAAACTTCCACAGCCGAGATAATTTAAATCATCATTACCGACACCGCCACTTAAATTTATCGTATTCGGATAGTTATAAATCAAGTTATTATTTACGGTATTCCCTATTATCGTAGTAAGATTACCCTTAACACTACTAGTCCTACATCCTCCGATAAAGAAGCTGGGCGTTCCAGAAAGAGCATTCCGAGAACAATTTGTATTAACTAGCCCATAACCACCAGTCATAAAAAATCTTCCTGATGCAGCCGGAGAAACTTCAGTATTGTCTGTGACCGTTATAGAGATAAGTCTATTATCAGCTACAGTTATGGTCTGAGGACCAGATCTGCCTGTAATATAATTTGATGTAAATGTAGCTGCCCCATCTATCATAAGGAGATAAAGTGCCATATACGGAGAATTAAAACGAGTATTTTCTATGTCCAGAAAATTTGAGGGCCCTTCAAAAGTAGTGCCCCAATTTATGCCAAAAAAACTAGAGTCATTTATCCCAAGATTATAAATATCGCCATATATTATTCTCAGATCTGCACCTGTAAATGGCGAAGCCCATACATTTCTTATAAAAATCTTTCCAGTACCATTCGCAGAATTCAAAATCACAGGGTGAGATTGACTCCCCACAAGTAATATTTTGCTACCAGATACTCCAATCAGGCCGAACATATTACCATCTGTTCCTGGAGAATTTGCTGATCCACTACCTATACCATCTGTTCCAGTCGACGCAAAAAGGATCGTTCGAGTAACGCTATTGTCTACAGACAAAACACCTGCAGAAGTTGAAACTCTAATATTACGTATACCCCCGCCGCCCACAGTACCTATGTCTTGGTCTATAACCACAGGACCAACTATAGATACATCGTAATTGTCACCAGGGACAACACCACCCACCCAGGTACTTGGAGAGCTCCAATTACCCCCTAAAACATTAGAGGTAGCACTTAGAGAAACAGCTAGAGTTTGTCTCGCTGAGATAAAAAAATATACACCCGGTATAGAGATAAAAACAATGAGAACTATGTATAAATATTTCTTCACACGGAAATAATAACACAATCTATATATAATTGAAAATTCTAGTCGTACGACAGCACTCGGTATCCAGCAAAAAAACACTTTAATGAACAGCGTCTTTGCTACTTTTTTTAATAATTGAATTATGCAACTCTTCTGGCTTATAGGGTGTGCCCATTACAAGCTCCATCTTTGTCAGTTTACCTGCTTTTATATTCTTCTCCAAGTCCTCCTTTAGCTCTTCTTGATCATAGCCCAAATATACAAGAAAGGGATTAACTTCTTTGAGCATTTTGTAAGTCCCCTCCTCCACATCACCCAGATACACAAGATCGATTTCTGGTACTTCAAGGAGCATCTTGATACGATCGACTTCCGAGTGCTCGGGCTTGCTACCCTTCCTTACCTCCACAACACTATCCCGAGCGACGATACCCACAAGCTGATCGCCATGCGCTCGCGCGCCACGAATAAAAG
>JBAXNK010000043.1:0-6347 GCA_037133845.1 bacterium | reverse complement strand
CTACACGAACTCTCTCATCACTCCTGCTTTCTGGGGTTGATATGTCACACGCTCTAGCTATAACCGAGGAAGTTCTGCAGAACATATATTACAAAAAAGTTATCCATGATTCTATCCTAGCTATCGAGAAAGGTATCCCTCTCTCGAACTCTTTCAAGGAGAATGTAAATCTATATCCAGTGATGGTAGGTGAGATGATCGAGGTGGGGGAGGAGACAGGTAAGCTTTCTGACATGTTGCTCGATGTTGCAAGCTTCTATGAAAGCGAAGTTGATAACAAGACGAAGGATTTATCGACAATTATCGAGCCAGTACTGATGGTCTTCATCGGTGGAGCAGTCGGCTTCTTTGCGATATCCATGATCACCCCTATTTACTCAGTGATGGATAATATAAAGTAGCAGCCTATCTTCTCTTTTTAAGAAAATGGTATGCAAATAGAAATAATAGTAGAAGTGGTAAGCACAGTATCCAGTATAGATAAGTATATGATTTTACTGGGTTACTTGCCTTATTCCCTTGAGTAGGGCTTGCGCCTTCTTCAGTAGCACCCACCCCCATATTTATTTTAGGGGTATTTTCTTTGACTGTTGCATTTATGTTGCCAGATATATTTGGTCTTACATTGGTTGGTATTGGCTGGAGCATCTTACCGTCAGGGAAAACTGCCATCTTTACAGCTTCAGAGTGGTTGAAGCCAAAGAACGCTAAGAATATTATTAAAGTTATTGTGTATTTTTTCATAGATTAATCACTGTCACTAATCCAGCTTATTTGTTTATAGCCCGATGCTGACAAAGGGAAGCTAGGTGGTGGGGCATAGAGTAAGTTGTTATCATAAGTATCATTAGTCGTGGTAAAGCCAGATATATTGTTTCCATTCCCATCTATCCAAGTCCATGTCCACTGACCGAAACTCATAATAGAACCAAATATCGAGATACTGTTCTTAACGCCACCTGACGAGTAATAGAAGAATTGATCGCTACCGTTTTGGGAAACAAGTGCGGCATCTACCTCAAGGTTACTTGGTGCATTGTATGTCACGAGAACATCTTTCTGGGCGATAAGTCCAAGCACGCTCGATCCATCTTTGGCTTGGTATATGATGTTGTTGGGTATGTATATTGTTGGGGCAGTTGCTGCTACATATGGCAGCTTGGCTACAGCTACAGTTGCTCTGCCGTTGACAGTACCTTCTACCCAAGTATTGTCTTCTATATAAATTATACCATTTGCAGGTATTGCTACTGTGTATTGCAAAGCACGATTCTGATAGTCTATATCTTCATTGTGAGCATTCTTGTTCACATCCCAGCCTGTAGGAGTGTTTCTAAGCGAAGTAACTTTATATACAGATACAGTACCAGTGTTATTGAATACAAGAGAGTACCCATTTGTGTTTGATGGTGGTAGGTATATGCCAGCAGATTGTGCTAGGCCCTTCATGGAGGCTAGATTTGAAGTAAGTGACGAGAAGTCAACTGCGGGGACTGGGAATTGCCAGAAGTTTTTAACAGCTTGGCCGGCACCTCCCCAGACGCCATTCTTTGTAGCAGGGCACGGGCTACCTTGTCCTGAGGGACAAGTGTATGTTGATTTAGATGAACTTATCGGAGCATTACCCACTCCATCAAACCTGATTCCATTATTTGACTGCATCTGCCCATTTACAGTCTCGCTAGATCCTATCCAGATTATGTCGTTGCTTAGGAATGAATAAGCGGCCAATGATGGTATGCCATACTTAGCGGTGATGGTTCTCTGTACTGAAGGGTTGGAGCTCGAGGTGCCTATAGAAGTTATGGTTACAATCGTTGATCCCGTACTCGGTGGAGTTATACTTAGACTGTATTGACCTAGCACTGTTTGTGCATCAAGATCAGTATAGTTGTGTACGTATGGTCCACTAGTGTTTGTGCCATCTCTGTAATCATTGGGATAGTGGGCCAGGTGCCATTGATAATAATTTATACCAGCTTCTGCTATCTGGAGTGCTTGCTCACGACTAGTATTGGAAAGTATAGTTTTACTTTCAATAACAGCCCAATTTATGATAGGGAGCATCGTGACAGAGAATAAGAACACCGTAGCAAGTAGGAGTATCATAATCGCCCCGGTATTTTTATTTTTTAAATTATCTTTCATATTTATTAGTTACCTAGGTTGGTTTTTAAATTTCTAATTGCAGCACTCGCGTTCACAGTAAAGGTAGAAGTTAACCCGACTGACGACTGCTTCTGTACGACAAGGTTTATCTTAACTAATTTTATCGAATTTATGTTGGCTGGCTGTGCGATTTGACTTGATGTTCCATCGTAGTAATAAAATAATGGATTTGCTCCCAGAGAAAGATTGGTCATCACTATTGTACTCTTTTCTGTGGCAGTATTGTAGGTTGATCCAGAAGGGTTCGTTATGCCTCTGTATAGAGTTGTCCCTGTGATATAGTAGCGGACTCTTGCCACTGTGCCGCTATTATTGGGTGCAGTTGAGAAGAATATTATCTGTGTATCGGATGCTTGATTGATAGGGTAGGATCCATTTACACCATAGCTCGCATTGCGGACTTCATTTACAAAGTTATTGGCCACTCTTCTTGTAAGGTCTAGATTGTTGATGCTTACGATTTGTTGCCTGCTGTTTACCAGTATGTTTTTTAGCATAAGACTAGTTCCAGTTATCAAAAGACCGAAGATGAAGATTACTACTATGGTCTCCACCAGGGTAAAACCCGTATTTTGTTTTAGGGGGTAATTTTTCATATTAATCTGCGACTAGAAGAACTTGAAGAGTCTGATATCCAGAAATATTTAAACTAGAAACTGTTTTTGTTGTGTATCCTGGAGCGTTTACGTCTACTTTGTAGTTAGCATTGGAAGTTATTCCTGGGAAGATCACTTGTCCTGGGGTAAAACATCCAGATACGTAGTTCAGTCCGACACTTGTGATGGTAGGGTTTTTACTTAGGTCAGTCGTTGTAAGATAGGCCTTGTATCTTACATATCTGTTGCCGTTATTCGATGCATTTATTGTTGTATTTGGACTTGTGTAGTAAGTTCCAGCTCCACCGGGACCTATATAGTTCCAAGTTAGATTGTCGTTGTTTGTAGCGACTTGGAATTTCACTTGTGTACTAGGGTCTTGTGATGTTGGCTGCCATGTGAGGGTCGTGTATGCAGTGTCAGAACTTCCTGTATCAAAAGTGGAGGACTCCAATGATCCAGAGTTTGCGAGTGCCGTTCCGTTTAGATTCACCAATCTAATGGCAAGGGGGGTGTCTGTGGTGTTGATATTAGTACCAGCGAAGTACTTCGATGTGTTAGTCCATGCAGCTTGACCAGCCCCGGCATTCCAATATTGCTGACTCCATAAACTACCACCGGTGATTAAATTCGACGTATATGATAGGGGTATGTTTGAAAGTGTAACACTCGCGCCTTCTATAGGGTCACCAGTCGAAGAATCTTTAACTATTACTAGTAGGCTATTGGTTGTCTTTGTCCCAAGTATAAGGTTGAAGGTTTGGGTGGTGTTTGGCAGGAGGTTAATCTGTTGGATAGGGGATGATCCATATATCATGTAGGTGTTGCCGGTCAGTGCTGGTGTGTAATTGTCCCACTCAGAGTTGGCTAGGGTGACCTGACCATTGCTATTGGATGTGTAGCTGTTGTTGAATTTAAGGACACTAGGCGTTCCGATAATCTTAGCTCCTGCGATACCTAGTCCTACCCCTGCGATACCACCGCAAGTTTTATTTAAGGTATTGAAGATCAAGCTGCTGGTTTTATCTATGGCAAAGCTTATTTGGGTTACTTGTCCATCTGCGATGGTCGCATCTGTTTTTGTTGGATTTGGATTACCTACGCTTACAGGGTAAGTCTGATCAGAAGAGTAGCCATTCTTGGTTGCCACTATGTGGTAACTATTGGCACTGTCGGGTAGCCCAACTTCTATCCAGTTACCACTTGAGTTTGTTGTACGATTAAGATTAACGCTTGGGCTAATACTATTGTTTGTTATAGATATACTTGCACCAGAGACTGGTTGTCCAACAGCATCCATTACACTTATCGAGATAGCACCACCAGAGGCCATACTCTCAAGCCCAGTTGGTACTATGTTTGTGACAAAGTTTGTGATTATTCCCGTGGTTAGATTCTTTACGGATAGCTTTACTTGCTTGTAATCATCTGGAGCTGGATCAGTTGAGTATATAGTACTACCATCTGCCGGGTCATCTATATATGTGACTTCGTAGTATATCTTGTAGTTCGTATTACTCACTGACACGGTTGTAGCATTAGGTAAGTCCGGAAGATTGCCATGAGGGTTACCCTGTATTGTACCGATTTGAGAGTAGGGCATGTTGCGTGCATTTTCTAGATATTGTGAGGCTAGATTGGAGATTGTAACCCCGTCAGTGTTCGAACCTAATTCTTTAGATAGTACGAAGAATGTTTGATAAATTGCACCTGCCATCAATACAAATATTGCTATGGCGACTATGCACTCAATCAAACTAAAGCCTCTACTGTCTAGACTCCTAATGTTATTAGTTATTTGATCAGATGAAAATAAATTCCTTTTAAATAAGGCCATAAATATCTGCTTAAATTATAACATAAAATATGATACAATTGTCTTCATGAAATACCTTATTGTCGCAAATTGGAAGATGAATCCTGCATCACGAAAGGAGGCTACTGCTCTATGGAAGAATATCTCTGCTGAGAGTGCAAAAAATACTGAAGTTGTCATCTGTCCACCGTATCCATTCTTGTCATTAAAAAAAGATTTAAAAGATAAGAAGCTAATCCTAGGCGCGCAGGATGTGTCTGCTGATGTCTCTGGTGCTCATACTGGTGAGGTTTCAGCTTCAATGTTAGCAGATACTGGAGTTAAGTACGTGATCATCGGCCATTCTGACAGGCGTGCAAAGGGGGACACCAATGAAGTAGTGAATAAGAAGATACTCTGTGCACTTAAGGCAGGTCTGAAGCCTATAGTCTGCATAGGCGAGAACACTCGAGACGATCATGGATTCTACCTCCACTTTATCAAGACCCAGATAGATGAGTGTTTCAGGGGCGTATCGAAAGCACAACTCCAAGACATAACTATAGCTTATGAGCCTATCTGGTCTATATCGACTAATCCAAATGCGAAAGAGGATACGCCCTCAGACTCTCTCGAGATGTCTATCTTCATACTCAAAACCATGTCTGACATATTCTCTACGAGCGCTGCGAAAGATGTACGCATTATCTATGGCGGATCAGTGAATGAGAAGAATGCCGAGAGCTTCTTGCTTCACGGGGGAGTAAGCGGTGCACTCGTAGGTCGCGCAAGCCTTGATGCTAAGAAATTTATCAAGATTATAAATTCTGCAAAATAATGAAATCAGTCAAAGATATAGGGGATTTATCTGGTAAAAGAGTACTCGCACTTGTAGACCTGAATGTCCCCATGAAGGACGGCATAGTGCTCGATGACTTCCGTATTCGCAAAGCTATTCCTACGATTAAACTACTCTCTGAAGGTGGTGCAAAAGTTATACTTATATCGCACTTGGGTGATGATGGGTCTGCTACTCTCGCACCTGTGGCACAGGCGATGGGTAAGTATCTACCAAATATTAAATTTATTGGTACACCTATAATATCTGATGAAACGAGAGTCTCGCTTGAGAGCTTAAATCCCGGATCTATAGTACTACTTGAGAATACTCGCAGTAATCCGGGTGAGGTTGAAAATCTAGCATCATTTGGTAAAGAACTCTCTGCCTATGGCGACCTATATGTAAATGAAGCCTTCTCTGTGTCGCACAGGAAGTATACATCGGTAGTAGGGCTACCGAAGCATTTGCCAGGATATGTAGGCTTACAGTTTATGAATGAAGTTGAACATCTATCGAGAGCATTTACTCCAGAGCATCCATTCTTGTTTATACTCGGTGGTGCCAAGTTTAGTACAAAAATCCCCCTAATAAAAAAGTTTTTACAGAATGCCGACACTTTGTTTATAACAGGAGCACTTGCCACGGACTTCTTTAGGGCTCAGGGTCATGAGGTGGGACTTTCACTTGTGGATGATGGTGACTTTGATTTGAAGTCACTAATGGAGCACCAGAACTTAGTGTTGCCGATAGATGTAGAAGTTGCAAAAAAAGATCAGAATATAAAGTCACGTTTTGTTTTACAAACTGAAGTCATGACTGATGATATAATCGTTGATATAGGTCCCATGACTGTCTATATGGTGAAACGCCTTGTCGATCGATCTCACATCATTATCTGGAACGGACCAATCGTTAAGTCTTAGTCATGTTTGTGCTGGTCGACTAA
>JBAXNK010000042.1:0-6350 GCA_037133845.1 bacterium | reverse complement strand
TCGCCGAGCACTCTATGTGCCAACCAGGGAATCCTACTCCCCATGGGCTCTGCCATTCCATGTCACGCTTCTCAGTTGTAGGGCTTGCTTTCCAGAGTGCAAAGTCTCGAACATTGCGCTTCTGTGTATTCATCTCTACGCGGGCGCCTGCCTTGATCTGGTCTAGATTCGATAGCTCGCCGTAAGTAAAGCCTGCTGACTCATAAGCTACAGTGTCGAAGTATATCCCATCATCTATCTGGTATGCGAACCCAGCATCCATGAGCTTCTGTACCAGCGCTATCTGCTCATCTATGTAGTCGGTTGCTTTTAGGAATTGGATAGGGGTAGTCAGGTGTAATTTCTGGTATCCATTCTGGAAGTCTTCTGTATAGAACTTCGCTATATCCCAGGCACCTTTACCTTCACGGGCCTTGGCCTTTTCCATGCGATCAGTTCCGGTATCTGCATCACCTTCATTGTCCCCAGTGAGGTGACCTACATCAGTGATGTTCATGTAGTATTTAACATTGTAGTTATTGTAGGCAAGTACTCGGGCTACAATGTCACCGAGTGTGTAAGTACGCCAGTTGCCGATAGTCACAAAGTCATAAACTGTAGGCCCGCAAGTATAGAGGCCTACAGTACCAGGGTCTATAGGTGTGAAGTCTTCTTTCTCTCTCGTTAGGGAATTGTGGAGTCTTAGAGCCATTTCTTGTATTTGAAGTATATAAACGTGAGCACACTTATGCCTAGCATGGCTCCAAATATCATATATAGGCCCATAGGCGTACGTATAACTACGAAGTCAGTATTCATCATAAACAGGCTTGAAATAACGCTTACAGGGGATATAAGGAAGGTAATGATGGTCAGTAGACGGATAGTCTCGTTAGTCTTATTGGCGAGCAGGGAGTCGTTCGTATCTCGTAGATCGTCGAGGATCTCTTTGTGGCTATCGAGTATGGTCTGAGTCTTGTTGTACTCGCTGACTATGGCTGATATGTAGTAGCCGAACTTCTCTCCGAAGAACTTTTTCGCAGAGAGTTCGAATGAAGCGAGCACTTCTCTATGGAAGCGAAGTGCTTGGCGGAAGTCCAGTAATGTACGATTGATGTTGGATATCATAATCACCATCGAGCCCTCTGTGCCTTCGAAGATCTTTTTCTCAGTGTTCTTCAGCAGGGTATTTACGCTATTGAGCTGGTAGCGAGAGTGATTGTAGAGCGCTTTGATAAGATGGAAGAAAAGGAATCCAGCATGGTCAGCCTCTACTCCACGATCAAGTATAGTGTCGACTTCGAATGTCTTCGAGAAGTCATGTAGTGCATCTATGAACTCATAGTGAGTGGTGATTATAAAATCGTTACCGATTATGAAGTCTATCTCTTGCTCTACACTGCGATTACTCTTATGGGATATGTGAGGGAAGTAAAGGATAAGGTATATAAAGTGGGGATGGAGCTCGACTTTAGATTGTATACTCTTGCTGTGCATTTCCTCTCCTACAATCGTTGGCACAGAGTACTGCTCCATGATATGTGCTAGCTCGTCTTCAGTTGGGGACTCAAGGTCAACCCAAGTCAAACCTTTATATGTATATTTTGATATCATGGGGATATTATACCGTGGGTATTGCATTTTTCCAAGGTTTTGTGTATTATAGCCACACATACAGAGCGGGCTCTTCCTGCTCTAAATTGATTTATGGCAACAGCAAAAAAGACAACAAAAGAAGCTACAAAAGACCCTGTAAAGAAGGCGCCAAAGGCTGCCGTTAAAAAAGACGATGCTAACCGCGAATTTGCTGTCATCTTCACTGGTGGCAAGCAGTACAAAGTCGCAGTTGGCGATACTCTCAAGATCGAGAAGCTCGATGGCAAGTTCACAGCTGGGGATAAGATAGTCTTCGACAAGGTCCTCCTAGTAGACAACGGCGTAGATACAACTATCGGATCACCTTACATCACAAGTGCTAAAGTAGAATCAATCTTCCAGAAGCACGGACGTGCTAAGACTGTCAAAGTCGTCAAATACAAGCAGAAGAGTCGTTACCTCAAGCGCAACGGTCACCGCCAGCCTTTCATCGAAGTCAAAATCTCAGCAATCAAATAAAACAGTCCTAATAAGGACTGTTTTATTTTTTAAATAAGATCGAGTTCTTTATCAGCTTTGATTTTTACTCCGGATTTTTTGATTGCTTTTATGTGGTGACTTATTATATAAGAGGCTTCTTTGTAAGCTTTTGTTTTCCTGTTCTTTTTTAAATATACTAATAGATTTTTCGCATTTTTGACAAAACTGCGGTTGACTACTTTATCTATAACTTCTGAGTGAGTATCAAAGCTGTTACCAAAGACCATGCCAAAGTGGTTGCCTTGCATGTTGTCAATAAGTCTGCAAATAAGAACTTCTAAGTCCGTACTTTCTTTATTTTTAGCTTCATATGAATCAAAATTTTTGAGCAAAAGAGCGGTAACTTTTTTAGGAGCCTTTTTACTTATTCTCAATATCTCCTTTCTTTCAAGGCTTGCTTTATCTATTCCAGCACCTTTCAGTTGTGAGAATTGGGGAATGTCTCCAATAAATATCTCTCCAAGGTCATGACCCCAAAAAATCTCGTACATTCTCGTAGAATTTACAAGCGCATCTAGGCTTGGACAAATTCTTCTGAGACTAAACCATAAGCCTATGCAAGACATTTCGTGAGCCAAGATAGACTCTTTTTTCTTACTCTTTAATATATCGCTCATCCAAGGGGTTCCTTCCCAGCGGTACGACCAATTACCGTGATATGTGTAAGACATCATGTTATATATACCGTCTAGAGATTTGTCTATATTTTTCTTTGACATGTCTAATTTTTATGCCCTATTCCGCAGGGCGTTTTTTATTGTCTCGGAGTCGGAGTACTCAAGCTCAGTGCCGGTGGAGAGTCCACGGCCTAGAGATACGATGTTGAATTTATAATCTTTCTGTAGTTGTATTAAAGACTCTCGTAGGTACGTATCTGTATGCTCGCCTCCAGGGTTCAGCGATAGGGCCAGGATCACTTCTTTGAGTCCATCTTTCTCAGATCTTTCCTCGATAGTTTTTAGTAGCTCATTGATACGTACATAGCTTGGAGTCTCTTTTGTGACTATGGGCACTAGACCTCCCAATATGAAGTACATACCAGTATAATTCTTACTTTTCTTGATATTCTCATAATCAGCATCCTTCTCGACGATTAGTAGGGTAGAGCGATCTGTTTTTACATCGCTACATGTTTGGCAAAGGGACCCTTTGACAGTGCCGCTTTGGAAGAATATATAACACGATGGGCACTGATGGATCTCGTTCCTAATTGAGAGTACTGCATCTCCAAGTTCCTTCACATAGCCTGGGTTCTTGTGTAGTAGAAAGTAGACAAACCTCTTGGCTTGCCGTTCGCCTATACCGGGGAACTCTTTGAATTTCTCTGCCAGTTTATCTATGGGGTTCATTGGTTCGATTATATCACATATGGTAGAATCAGATTATGCCACAGGAAGATTTCAAGCTTAATACAAAAAGAATAAAGGAAGGAGTAAAAGCGCATGAAGTAGGTGATAAAAAGCTTGCTTATGTGCAAGAGTTTCTGGATTTACTTAAGGAAAATCCAGGAATTATAAAGAAGGCAGAAGAACTCATCACTAAGGGGATTGAAGGCTATAGCCCCGCAGATATTGTGCTTGGAGGTGCTCACCTTAAGTATGATAAGGACAATGTAAGGTGGTTTGAAGAGAAAAGGCACGTAGTCCTGGGTCCCGATGAGAAAATACAATACGATCATGATGGCCATGTTGTCACAACACACGCCGGATGGGAGCCTACTTTTCTAGGCAGAGGAACATTCCTGTCTCCAGGAGAAACAATGATAGACGAAGAAACTGGATTAAGTTTAACTATTCTCGGTAGGTCAAATCGAGTATTCCATGCTGGCAGAATAGTCCGTACGGATAAGAGTGATTATATAAAGGCGACCTTGGCAGGAGAAGGCTATTTTATAAAAAGATCTTCTGTAACTTTTAATCCAGGTTTTACTGAGTTCAAAAGCACTGTTAAAGCACGAGATGCGTTGATAGGTATGCCTTATGTAAAAGTCATAGAGCCTCAGCTCGGCTATCAGGATGAGAAGGAGAGTTGGTTCATATCAAAGTGGGAAGACTTGAAAGGCCTAGATTATCGCCCTCAGAATTCTCTAGATGACTATGCAACAGGTGCTGGATATGAAAAACTAAAAACAGATAAAGACTATGATGATTATGAGTTTAAGCGCAGAAATATTGAGGACGTGTTAGATAAAGCAAAACTTAATGTTGATTTAGACTCAAATCTTCTTTTTAGCCAGGAGACTAGAACTTTTATTTTACTGGATGTAGCAGAATATGGAACTATTGAAGATTTACAAAGTAGGTCAATGGGTGGAGCTCTAAATATGAGGGAAATTTAGAATTGATCTATACTCTTGGTAGCTGCCATTGGGGCACCGAAGTCGCTGAGGCTACTCTTCTCCATGTTCATGAATGTTGTCGACTTCTCGTCGAAGTAGAGGTCGACTTTACCGACGGGACCATTACGGTGTTTCTCTATCAGTATCTCGGCTATACCTGTTCTCTCGCTTTCATCTTTACCTTTGTCTTCACGATGGATGAACATGACTACATCAGCATCTTGTTCGATAGATCCAGAGTCACGTAGGTCAGACAGGCGGGGCTTGCCTCCACGAGTCTCTACTGAACGGTTCAGCTGTGAAAGCGCAAGTACGGGTACATCGAATTCTTTAGCGAGTGCTTTCAGTGAGCGTGATATCTCTGTGACCTGGTTCACCATCGAGTCATAGTTCTTGGATGTAGACATGAGCTGGAGGTAGTCCACTACTATCATGCCGATACCATGCTCAGCACGGATACGACGGCATACAGAGCGCATACGGACGATAGAGTTACCAGCTAGGTCATCGATGAAGATGGGGGCCTTTGATAGTGAGTCAAGCGAGTCGCGGATCTTGGCGAATTCACCTTCAGATTTGAGGTTACCCGTACGTAGATTCCAAGCGTTCACTCTGGATTGGGCTGCGAGCATACGATCGACGAGCTGCTGAGTACTCATCTCGAGCGAGAATATGACTACCGGGGTACCATTCTTCAGTGCTGCTTGGCGAGCGATATCGAGGGCGAGAGTTGTCTTACCCATAGAAGGACGAGCTGCAAGGATGATCAGGTCGGACTTCTGAAGACCAGAGAGGTATTGGTCAAGATCGTGGAAGCCGGTTGTGACACCGCGAAGTTCGCCATTGTTCTCATTGAGCTTCTCTAGACGGTTCCAAGCTTCCGGAAGGCTATCCTTGAGCGACTGGAATGCGTGAGCACCTGCATTGTTGTTGATACCCATCATCCTTTTCTCTGCTTGATCAAGTACTTCGAACACATCTTCGACATCTTCTTGGAATCCCAGAACAGAGATATCATCACCGGCTTCGATAATCTTGCGTAGGATGTGCTTCTTGTTCACTATGTCTGCATAGTGCTTGATGTTGGTCGAAGCGGGGACTGAGTTCGTCAGATCGGATAGATAGCTTGCTCCACCTACGTTCTCAGATAGTCCTTGCTCTTTGAGTCGGTGGGACATGGATATGATATCGATAGGCTCGCCTTTACTCGCAAGCTCGAGCATTACTTTATATATCTGTGAATGTTTACCTGAATAGAAAGAATCTACTGTGATGAGATCACTGACTTCATGTATCGCACCAGGGCGAAGCATGATAGAGCCCAGAACTGCACGCTCTGAATCTAGGTTCTGTGGAGGGACTCGCATACTCTGTCTGTTGTTTTTATCTGCCATGAGCTCTATTGTAGCATAGTGAGAAAGTTGTCAAAGTGGGACTTTTCGGATAACTATGTTGGTAAAGTGTGCAAAACTCTAGCCTTTTTGCTATTATGTACATATGAAAAAAGTATTACTTTCCGGTATCCAGCCTTCAGGTAAGCCCCATATAGGTAACTATTTCGGAATGATGCGACAGCTCTTGGCTCATCAAGATGAGTATGATGTATATGCACTCATCGTGGACTATCATGCTATGAAGTCAGTGAAGAATGCTCGTGAGATGAAGGAAAACATAATCAATGTAGCTCTAGACTATCTAGCCCTCGGGCTTGATCCAAAGAAGGTCACATTCTTCAAGCAGAGTGATGTGTCTGAGCATACTGAGCTATGCTGGATATTCGATACTATCACCACAATGCCATACTTAATGAGGGCTCACGCTTTCAAAGATGCAGAAGCCAAGAATAAGGAGATAGATGTGGGTACTTTCAACTATCCCATGCTGATGGCGGCAGACA
>JBAXNK010000041.1:0-6374 GCA_037133845.1 bacterium | reverse complement strand
ATTCACAATGTATCCGAAAGAGTCAGGTGTGAAGATCTACGAGAAAGAGATGTGGATGAGTGACAAGTGGGATCCGACTGAGTACGGAGTCGATTACGATTTCTCTAAACCTTTCTTTACTCAATTTTTTGAATTAGTAAAACAGGTCCCCTTCAAGGCTCTCAATGTAGTCAACGGTGTGAATAGTCCATATGCCAACAACGCAACTGATCCGAAGAATTGCTATTTGATATTCAACTCTGGTTATGTAGAGGACTCGATGTATGGCCATGGAGTAGATACTTCCAAGTGGTGCGTAGATGTGTCACACGTGTCCAAGTGTGAAGATTGTTATGAAGGGTTCAATCTGGCTAGCTGTGCGAACAGCACTTTCTCTTCGCAGTGTGAAAATTGTTTCAATATGATGTTCTCGAAGAATTGTGTCGGTTGTCAGGACTGCTTCGGTTGTGTGAATCTAAGGAAGCAGTCTTACTGTATATTCAATCAGCCCTACTCTCGAGAGGAATATTTGGAAAAGATCAAGTCTTTCAACCTCGGTTCGCACGAGAGTCTACAAAAGATGAAGAAAGAAGTTCTAGACTTTTGGATGAAGTTCCCAAATAAATTCCTCGAAGGTTTTCAGAACGTAAATGTCAGCGGTAACTATATAAGTCACTCCAAAGATGTATTGAATTCTTTCATGGTTCGTGAAGGTCAGAACCTGCACTACTGTCAGTATCTCCAGGAAGGTGCACCGTGTAAAGATTGCTTCGACTATTCTGTCTGGGGTGATAATAGTCAGCTCACGTATGAGTGTCATGCTTGTGGTATCGGCATCCAGAATATGCGCTTTTGTTTACTCTGCCAGGAGAATGTGCACGACCTCTACTACTCTATTTGTTGTGAGGGTGGATCGGAGAATCTTTTCGGCTGTGTGAATATGCGCAAGAAGCAGTATTGTATTCTCAACAAGCAATATACAAAAGAAGAATATGAAGAGCTTGTTCCCAAGATAATGAAGCACATGGACGAGATGCCTTATGTAGATAAGAAAGGAATAATTTATAAGTACGGTGAGTACTTCCCTATTGAGCTTTCTCCTTTCAACTACAATACGACCATGGCTCAAGAATACTTCCCTATCTCAAAAGAGGAGGCTGAGGCGAATGGATATCCATTCGAAGATGAAGCAGAGAGGAATTACAAAGTTGATTTTGAAGTAGGTACTCTACCTGACGATATAAAAGATGTGTCAGATGATATCGTCGGGAAAGTTATCGCGTGTGAGCATGGAGGCAAGTGCACACAGCTCTGCACGACTGCATTCAAGATAATTGGTGATGAGCTTACCTTCTACAAGAAGATGAATCTACCTCTACCGAGACTATGCCCAAACTGTCGCACATTCGAGAGATTGCAACAAAGAACAGGTATCGAGATCTATCATAGGAAGTGTATGAAGGAAGGTTGCCAGAATGAGTTCGAGACGGGCTTCTCACCAGATCGACCAGAGATAGTCTATTGTGAAGAACACTATCAGCAAGAAATAATGTAAAGAAAAATCCCCACTATACCAGGTGGGGATTTTTACTATAAATTATTTACATAGTTGGCTCAGGATCTCTACCTACCCAGAGGTTCATGGTGTTGAGTTCTGGCATACCAGACTGCTTCAAGTACAGGAACAATTGCATCTTGTAGGCCACTGCGTTCTTCAGCGCGCTGAGCAAGTGCATCGCTACTGTCTGCTTGACCCACATGTCGACTTCGACTGTCATCTGCTCTTCTGTGAGGGGCATGACGAGCTCCCTTACCTTTGCGATTTCGCTATCAATGATACCTGCGAAAGTCTCTGGTGTAGGCATGACAGATGAATCGTGATACTGCATATACACCGCCTTGTCATTTTTCACTGCACCTTCGATCACCGCTGGGAATACATATCCCAAGTACTGCATGAGCTCCCCTAGAGTCCTCTGCTTCTCTGTAGGCTTGAAGCTCATCTGTTCTGGCTTCACCTTTTCTCCGAGATGCTTGATGATTTCGAGTTCTCTGACCAATGAATCTAAATACTGTTCTTTTGTAATCATAAAATAAATTTTAGAATTAGGTTTATAATACCCCATCTTAGCACATATCTGGTTTAACAAAGAAATCTATATTCGGAAGTCGGACTTCCGAATATCTACTTGGCACTGGTGTTCTTTGCGCCGATCCACGCAAGCTCATATATTTTCTTCATCGCATCTGCGATCTCTTGTGACTCAATGATAATGCCCAGCTTTTCTTTCCAGGAAGCGATCATGACTTTGTTGTCATAGATGTTTATCTCCGGGGTGAAGTAGTATGTATCTTTTGGCACAAGCGCCGTCTGTCTCTTCTCTTCTTTGTCATTGCTTGCCCGAGCCTTGCCTACTGGTGTATCTGGGATGATAGCACGTATATGAATATCCTTTCCCGATCTTCGTTCATAATAAGTCGAGAAGTATCCAGGCATGGCAGCATGCATGTCATCGACCGCTGCGTATGCGCGGATCTCTTCATGAGAAGTGAGGGTGTCCTCATATACATCTTTGAGCCCATCTATCCCCTCATAGAACCTGACTTTGGGCCTACCATGAACATTATGCATAGATCTTAGTTCTGGCAAGATATTTTTTATATTCTCATACTGGTTATTATTCTCCTCGATATTTTTCTTTATAAAATTCAGAATTCGATCAGGCGATTCTGCTATGTATTCCTGCCTTGGCTCCTTACCCGAGATACTTGCAAGGCCCTTACTCACCAAACTGTCGAGAACATCATATCCAGTTGTTCTATTTAATCCTGCCTTTCTAGTAATCTGAGTAACCGTTCCTCTACCAAGCTCTAAAAGTGCTAAAAACACGCTACTCTCATTCTCAGAAAGCCCTGCTTTAATTAATGAAACATTTAAACCCTTTTGTTCCTCTGTTTCCATAATATATACAGTATACTCATATATAATTTTGTGTCAAGTTAATTCCACAAAATATATTTAATCCTTATAAATTAAGCTTTATTTAGTGTATTTCTATTGACAATATGTAAATATAATGCTATTATGTACCCGAAAGTAAGATCATTCAAAACAAGGAGAAAGAAAATGACACTCGAAACCACCCTAAGCTTTTGGGGCGCTGATGCTCCAAATAACCTCAAGATTCTGGCTCAAACCAGATTGAAAGGCGTTACCGGATTTAACATCCACTCCTGGGAGGAGTTGGTTGTTGGGTCAGCATCAATTTCTTTCTGGGTCTGCTCCTATTGGAGCAGTAACTTTAATACTTTCTTGGATCCTGTCGACGCTCACATAAAGGTCGAAGGAGGACTTGAAGTAAGGGGTCAAGAGGCGGTGGATCTGCTTGATAAGATCAAGAAGGATCTTATACAGCGATCAGAAAGACAAGCCCGAGAGGTGAAAATTCCACGGCTTCGAGCCGCTCTCGAAGAATAACAAACCCACCCAACAGGGAATCTGCTTCGGTGGGTTTTCTGTTTATATTATTAATTATTTAAAATTTGCTATAATAAACCTATGGAAAAATCCTGCCAGCAGTGCCAAAATACCTTTAATATTGATGCCGAAGACGCCTCTTTCTATGGCAAGATGGATGTCCCCCACCCTACGTTCTGTCCTGAATGCAGACTTATTCATCGAACTCTATGGCGCAATGAGAAGACGCTATACAGAAGAGAGTGTGACCTTTGTCACAAGAATATGATCTCTATCTATAGCTCAGACTCCCCTCACCTCATATATTGCCGTGAATGTTTTCATAAAGATTCATGGGATTCGATGTCTTATGGAGTTGATATTGATTTCTCGAAGCCATTCCTGGTTCAGCTGCATGAATTGCAGTTGAAGGTACCTAGAATATCATCTTTTGTTTTTCAGAATGTAAATAGTGAGTATGTGAATGGTGCCGCGTTTAATAAAAATTGCTACATGCTCTTTGTCAGTGATTATGATGAGGATTGTATGTATAGCTATGCGAGTTTTAAGTCTCACACTTCTTCAGACCTATTAAATTGTAACGAGTGCGAGATGTGCTACGAGTGTGTAACGTGTACGAAATGTTATCAAACTCTATATTCTGAAGATTGTTCAAACTCTCAAAATCTCATCTTCTGTAAGAACTGTAATAATTGCCAAGACTGTATCGGTTGTGTAAATTTAAAGAACGTGCGCTATGCTATTTTTAATAAAGTAGTTTCTAAAGAGGAATACAAAGAATATCTCGACAGGCTACTCTCTCGTAAGTTTATGCTTGAAGTAAAGAAGAAAGCCCAAGATTTGCAAGCTGATTTTCCTGTGAAGTATTTTCATGGTATGAGGAACGTGGACGTAGTCGGAGACTATGTATCGAGTTCAAAGAACTCACAGTATGTTTTTGACTCAGACGATCTGGAGGATTGTAAATATATTAATCATGGACACCAAGCGAAAGATTCACAGGATTCGTATGTCCTTGTCGATAAAAGTGAACGATCATATCAGATCATAAGTGGAATTGCATTGAATAACACTGTCGCCGGGAACTGCGTCTGGCAAGGCTATGATATTTTCTACAGTGATACTTGTGAGAATTCGCATCACCTCTTTGGTTGTGTAGGCTTAAAGAAGAAAGAATATTGTATATTCAATAAACAGTACACAAAGGAAGAGTATGAGCAGTTCGTTCCAAAGATTATTGAGCATATGAAAAATATGCCATACACAAACTCGAAAGGACTAGTCTTAACTTACGGCGACTTCTTTCCATCTGATTTCTCCCCTTTTGCATACAACGAAACTGCTGCAATGGAATACAAATCTCTGTCCAAAGAAGAAGCTCTATCTGCAGGATTTAAATGGAAAGAAAAAGACGCAAAAGCCTACAACATAACACTCCAATCAGAAAATAATCCAGATTCTATTAAAGAAGTGCAAGACTCTGTTTTAGGAGAGATTATAGAATGTGCTCACAAAGGTACCTGCAACGATTCTTGCGCTACTGCATTTAAGGTGACGCCAGAAGAGCTTGCTCTCTGTCGCAGACTAAATATCCCGCTGCCGACTCTCTGTTTCAATTGTCGTCATGGAGAAAGGATACAGATACGTAATCCTCGCACCATCTATGATCGTCAGTGTATGTGCACACAGAAGACTCACGTGCACGGAGATACTCCTTGTGAGATCAAAATTGAAACTACATATTCTCCAGATAGAAAAGAAGTCGTCTATTGCGAAGCTTGCTATCAGCAAGAAGTGGCGTAACCAGTAAAAACTCTTTAGGCAAGACCTAAAGAGTTTTTATTTCCTGATGCCGTGTTTGGCGTGGACGGCCGAGATTTCTTTTTCTTCCAATTCATCCTTTATTTCTTTAGCCTTTTCTCCAAGAGCTTGAAGCTCTGTGTCGGAGAGCTTATCTAAATCAAGGGTTCTTTCTTTTAAATATTCAACGGTATTTTTCTTTGGGTCGTCTAGTACTCCTTCAAGTAGCGCGTGCAGTATCCAGCCCATGCGCGCGGATGGTTTCATACCGAGATCTTTTATCATCACTCCCCCATCGATGGCGAGCTGGCCGACCGATATCGGATCACGTAGGACCTCATCGATCATTGCATGATACTTACGAAGTCTATACGGAGCTTCAGTTTTCTTCATGCCTACTCTGTCTGCTTCTCGGATCTGCATGAGCTCCCATATGTGATCCTTCCCTACTTTCTGTACGATGCGTCGCACAGCAGAGAGTGTGATCTGCTCAGTATCAGAGAAGAACATATGATTGCGCACCATAGATATTACGAGTTCGGTGGTCTTCTTTGGGAACTTCAATCTCTCCATTATCACTTTCACCATACGGGCCCCTATCACTTCATGACCATAGAATGTATAAGCCTTCTTGGTCCCCGGCCTGCGAGTGCGAGGCTTGCCGATATCATGGAATAGCGCAGAAAGCCTTATTTCCAAAGGTAAGCCTTTCTTGGTAGCGTGTTCAAGCGCTCCTAGGCAGTGTACGAATACATCTTGAGTGTGTGCCCCACCTTGCTCACAATCTATCCCCTCTTCAAGTTCTGGGATTATATATTTGAGTAGCCCGAGTTTAGACATCATGGCTATACCCATCGCACTATTCTCGGAATCGATTATTTTTACAAATTCATCACGAATTCTTTCTTCTGAAATATTTTTTATTAAAGCTGAGTTATCCACAACTGCTTGAATGGTGTCATAGTCGATAGAGAAATTTAATTGTGACGCAAATCTTACTGCGCGAAGCATGCGCAGTGCAACTTCTCTGAATCTATCTTCTGCTTGTCCTACACGCTTCACAACCATGTCCCTTATATCCTCCTGTCCTTTATAAAGGTCAATAAGCCGTCCTTTA